>CAXFTV010000463.1:0-24108 GCA_964005845.1 uncultured bacterium | reverse complement strand
CCGCCGCTGAAGTTGTGGGTATTTTCGATACATAGCAGGGTGGGTCTGGCACCGGCGGCGCTGGCGGCATCGAGTTTTTCGCGCACCTGTGCGGGGGTGATCATGCCGTACTCGGTTTCGATGGGATGGGTTTGCACGCCGGCATAGGTTCCGGCATCGCGCACGGAGTAGTGGGCATTCTGTTCAAAAATTACGGCCTCGTCGGGGTTGGTATGAGTGCTCAGGGCGCAGCGGTTGCCCATGGAGCCGCTGGGTACGTAGAGGGCGGCCTCCATACCCAGTTTTGCCGCGGCCAGTTCCTCCAGCCGATTCACCGTGGGGTCCTCGCCATAGGCGTCGTCGCCGACGGCGGCCTGGAGCATGGCCTGGCGCATTTCCCGGGTGGGGCGAGTAGTAGTATCGCTTCTCAGGTCTACAGTTCTTGTCGGCATGGGTTTTTTGCCCTCCTGTTCGTGCCGCTATGCAGGCCGCAATATGCAGGATAATGAGTATATAATTTGCCGCTTTGCCGGGCAAGTCCTCCGGAGCGTTTGACTTTGCTTGACCGCTGCATGGGCTTGCAATACCTTTCGGCCCTGGCTATTGGGGGTGCGGCAGTGCGGCGGGAAAATAACTGAAGTCGGTCAGCAATTGGGACCTTGATGTTTGGGCAACTGGATCGCAGGAGGGGGGAGAGTCTGCAGAAGCGCGCCAAGGGTGGGATAGTGGGGGCAGCGGGTTCGTCTCCATGCCTTCGTTCGCTGCCATAGGTGCAATACCGCTACTCTTAAACTGGAGATTGGAAATGCAGAGAAGTCAGTTTTCTGGTGCGCTTTATACCTATCCCTGGGCTCTGGCTGGCCAGGGCATCGACGCGGCTCTGGACCAGATCGCCGATCTGGCCGGCTGCCGGGAAGTCTGGCTAACGCCCTGTTATCACCGCTCGACGTTCTTCCGTCCGCACCATCCCCAAGAGCCCATCTACTTCGGCGAAAACGGCGCCATCTATTTCGCTCCCGATCGTTCGCGCTACAGCGCTACCCGCATCCAGCCCCGGGTCAGCAGGGAAGTCGCGGACTACGGCTATTTCGATCGCATGGTCGAGGCCATAAACCGGCGCGGTCTGGAGTTCGTCTCCTGGACGGTGTATACTTTTCAGGACTACCTGAGCGAAGAGTATCCCGAATTTGCCAACCACGATGCCTTTGGCACCCCCCACGTGGGCCGACTCAGCACCGCTCCTGCCGATGTTCAGGATTACTTCCTGGCCCTGACTCGCGAGATCGTCGAACGCTTCAGACCTGCGGGAGTGGTGATCGAATCCTTGATGCGGCGGGGATTTTCAGCCCCCTCTAAACGGCGCGGAGATATTACACCGCGCTGCAGTTTTTTGCTGTCGCTGTGCTTCAATCCGGCCGCGATGAAAAATGCCAATGCGGCAGGTATGGACGCCGAGGGCTTTCGCCGCGAAGTAGCCGAATGGCTGCGGGGTGGTCTGGCGCGGGTGCCCACGGAAGAGGACCTGCTGCCGGTCGACGCAGACTGGATAGAGGCGGCATTCGATGGGCGGCTCCGGCGCTATCTGGAGATCGCCAGTGCGCAGACCACGGAGCTGTGGCTCCGGATAGCCGAAGTGATCCACGCCGGCGGAGCCAGAATTCACACCAATCTGGCAACGCCGGATTCGGTCTGGCGCAACGACTTGGATCCGGCCATCAACAAGAGTGTGGATATTGCCTTTCACAACCTTAGCTCACGGGGGGAAGAAGGGCGCCGCGAAGTCGAGGAGCTACGGGCCCAGATGGCGCCTGGGGGCCAGGTCTATGCCACCCTTAAGGGACGCGAGGCGGTCGAGGCCGAAGTGCTGGCAGAGGAGGTGCGGGAAGCCGCATTCGCCGGTATGAGAGGCGGCATATTCCACAGCTACGGGTTATTGCGCGAGGAACAGTTGCACACCATCGGTCGGGCCCTTAAGCAAGGGTGAAGCAGATTTGCTTGAAGCGCTGTGACAGCTGGATTACCCGGGCTTTGACCTTTTCCAGGTCGCGGTTGTGCAGGGCGTCGATGAGGCAGTCGGCAATCTGGGGAGCGTCTTCCTCCACCATGCCGCAGCGGGTCAGTTCCTGCACTCCAATTCTCAGTCCATGGGTGCCCAGTCCGGCGGGTGCGTCGCTGGAACCGGTGATGATATTACAGGCCTCCAGGCGCTCGGCCAGGGCTCTGCCCTCGCCGAATTGATCGACCAGCAGAAAGAGGGTGTGAGTGTCGGTGAAACCGCGCTCGGCGCCGACCAGGGGAACGCCGCGTTCGTGCAGGGCGCGACCCAGGGCTCTGGCATTGGCGATAATGGAGGTGGCGTGGGCGGGACCGCATTGCAGCCACTCCATGAAGGTGGCGGCCAGGGCGGGCAGGCGGCCGAGGTGATGGTTGGCGATCAACAGGGGGGAAAGGGCCTCGCCGATTAGTTCGGCGACCAGGCGATCGTTGCTCAGGATGAGGCCGCCCTGGGGGCCGGCGAAGGTTTTGTGAGTGCTGGAGACGATCACGTCGGCGCCTTCGGCCAGCGGGTTCTGGAAACAGCCGCCGGCGATCAGGCCGAGGACGTGGGCGGCATCGTAGATCAGGTAGGAATCCGGGTTGTGCTGGCGCATGGCTTCCTTGAGCTCCCGAACGGGTGAGGGAAAGAGGAAGAGGCCCGAGCCGACGCTGACGATGCGGGGGCGATGCTGCTCGATGAGGGCCAGGGTTTTGTCCAGATCGATGCTATAGGTGGGGCCATCCCAGGGAATTTCGATGGATTTCAGCTCTACTTTCAAGGGGGCTGTAGCCAGTTTCTTGGCATAGGTGTGGGCATTGTAGACTTCCAGAACGGTGTCCCCGGCCCGGGCCAGGCCAAAGGCGGCGGCAATGCCGGCGATATTGCCCGACAGCGGCCGCAGGTCGACAAATTCGGCGCCGAAGAGTTCGCTGGCGAGCTGGTGGGCCAGTGTCTCGATCCGGGCAATGTAGCGGTTTCCCAGGTACGAGCGCTCGCGCACGTCGATGCCCAGGTAATAGCCGTAGCGCCGGTCCAATTCGGCGGATAGCAATCTTTCTACCAGGGGACTGGGGACGTTTTCGGAGGCGATGAGGTTGAGGCAGTTATCGCGGAAGTCGTTGTGCTGGTCGAGGAGAGATTCGAGTTCCTGGATTTTGGCATCGAAGTCCATGGTCTTCCTTTCGGCGTTCTCTTTCCGTTTTTTGCGCACAACTGAAAAATTAGGCGATTAGAGGGGGGGCGCAATACTGCTTTTGCCGGTTGTAATTGCCGGTGAATCCAGGTAGGTTGTGGATCGGTGCGGTGAGGGTGGGGAGATTGGCGCTGGCCTCTAGTCCTTGCCACGGCAAAGCTGGAGGCGCCAACAGTAGCGAAATTGAGAAAGAGCGGATGGCATGATCACCATCTCATAGAGAGAGGAGTCGGATGATGAACGAGCAAAGTGCGAAATCGTTTGCGGCCCGTGCAAAGGATGCCCAATGGGTCAAGGAGGGGTTGCGACCCTACTTCGCATACCGCGATCTGGGAATCAAGAAAGCCACCGGAGGCAAGGTGCTGGCGCACGTCATTTGCGCCGACCAACCCTGCAAAGGCCCAATGGGCTATCACTCCCACGATCTGGACTTCCAGATGGTCTACTTGATCAGGGGTTGGGCGCGACTTTATTTCGAAGACATCGGTGAGATCCGCGTGGAGGCTGGCGATGCCTGGTATCAGCCTCCCGGAATCAAACATGAGGTGCTGGAGTATTCCGATGACTGGGAGGTCATAGAGATCACCATGCCGGCCGATTTTGCCACCCGGGACGAATCGCGCTAGAGCGGCAGGGAGAGATTGATATGAAAGTCGGATTTATTGGTCTGGGCAATATGGGCAACCCGATGGCGGCAAATATCCTCAAGGCCGAACACGAACTGGTCGTCTACGATGTCCGGCGCGAGCTGGGCCGTAACCTTGAAGATGCCGGCGCAAAATGGGCGCCGAGTCCGCGGCATGTGGCGGCTCAGTCCGAAGTGGTGCTTTCATCGCTACCTGGCCCCCGCGAAGTCGAAGCGGTCGTCATGGGTGAGGAAGGTATTTTTGCCGGCTTGAGCAGGGGTTCGGCCTACATCGATACCAGCACCAATGCACCAGCAACTATGCGCCGAATCGCCGAGCTAGGAGCGGCGCGGGGATTTTTCGTGCTCGATGCGCCGATCAGCGGCGGCGTATTCGGCGCACGGGATGCAACACTCACGGTATTTGTCGGTGGCAAAAAGGAAGATTTTGAGCGCTTTCGACCCCTTTTGCAAGGAATTGGCAGGCATGTTGTTTACATGGGACCAACGGGTTGCGGCAATGTGACCAAGTTGGTAAACAACGTCATGATGTTCATCAATTTCATCGGGGGCTGCGAGGGGATGGCTATGGGTATCAAGGCTGGAATCGATCCCCAATTGCTGCTCGATGTGATAAAACCGAGTATGGGCAATAGCAAGATCCTGGAAAGAACTATGACGCTATTCCTGCAAGGTGAGGGGATGTACTCTGCCACCGAACTCGCCGTTAAAGATATGCATTTGGGCGTTGAGCTCGGGATGGACACCGGCGTCCCCCTAGAGCTGAGTCCATTGGTTGAGGATATCATCGCCCGGTTTCGCGATGGCGGACGCGGGCAAGAGGATTTCACGGAAATCATCCGGGATTTCATGCAGCGTTCGGGCGCGGATATACCGAGAGCAGCGGGGGCAATGAGCGCTCCGAGACAGGATGAAAAATAGCGCGCGTAATACCGCAATAATCACGCCGTGGCAGAGAAGAGAAAATTATGAACTTAGCAAGGGGATACACTGTTCGCAGAGCCGGCCTCGATGACATTCCCACCCTGATCGAGTTGCGCGCCAAAATGTTTGCCACCTTCGTCGACGATGAGGGAAAGATCGCGGCAATGAATGAATACAGTAGCGGGTATTTCAGGGAACAAATCGAGGCGAACCAATTTATGGCCTGGGTCGCCGAAGACGCGGGCGGCGAGGTGGTGGCCTGTGCGGCGCTATCGTTTTATTACCTGCCACCCAAGCCCTTTAATCTAGCGGGCAAATACGGTTATATTTCCAGCATGTACACCGAGGAGGAGCACAGGGGGAAGGGGGTGGCCCGAAAGCTTTTGCAGAGGGCGCTGGATTGCGCCCGGGAAGAGGGGTTGACGATGGTAAAGTTGCATGCGACGGAAGCTGGGGTGTCGCTCTACGAATCGGCCGGCTTTAAAAAGTGGAATGAAATGGCGCTGGCGGTGGAATAGACCAAGTCAGTCAGGACGAGAGGATGCGATGGACAAAGTGAAATTCGCCGCGGACGGAGCCCTGGAATTTTACCGGCAGAACGGCTACTGGTTGTATCGGGCACCGCTCTTCGCGGCAGAAAAATTCCGCCGCTTGAGCGATCTTTTTGAAGAGCTGCTGGAGAATAGAGATGAGGGCGTGCGCCCCGATCAGCTCGACGTGCCGCACTTCGAAGAGCCGCGGCTCTTCGAGTTTTTGCTGGCCGACGAAGTACTGGACCTGGTCGAGTCCTTTATCGGGCCAAATATCGGGCTGTGGAGCAGTCATTTCATATGCAAGGAACCGCAGCTGGGGCGGGCGACGCCCTGGCACGAAGATTCGTCCTACTGGAACGGACGCATGGATCGCATGGATCAGATTATCACGGTGTGGTTGGCCATAGATCCTTCCGACCGAGAGAATGGCTGCATGCGGGTCATTCCGGGTTCGCATGCCAATGGCTTCTCCGAGTATGAGGAAGTGGATCGCGAGAGCAATACTTTTGGCCTCCAGGTCAAGCCCGAACTGATGGACGAGGAGCAGGCGGTTTACTTTGAACTGGAGCCGAATCACTGCTCCCTGCACGATGCCCGCATTATTCACGGTGCCACGGCCAATGCCAGCAAGCGCCGACGCTGTGGCTATACCATGCGCTACTTTTCTTTGCAGTCGCAGGTCATTCCCGCCAGGAACCAGCACCACAAGGTCTGGTTCTGTCGTGGCGAGAATGTGGCCGGCAGTGAACTGGCGCCTTTGCCGGCATGGTAGGCGCGCTAGATGCCCGCCAGCGAATCTCCGCCTAGGTAAGTCGCTGGGCAGGCAGTTTTATTGCATGGCCTTTGCTGTCGCAATTGGGGGCCGCAGGAGTTTCGCCAAGGCTTTCCAGCAGATTTTTGCAGGGGTGTCAACTGCTTGACATCCCAGGAGATTGGCGGCGGCAAAAAGGTCCGGGGGTAGCGGCCCGGAGTTGCAGTTGCCGGTGGAGGCATGAAGCGGGCTTTTTGCCGGGTTTTTGGCAGGAGATCAGGCGAAGTTGGCGAAGCCGTCCGGAGTTTGTACATCGATTAGCGTTATGGTTGCCGCGTCGAGGGCGGTCTCCAGCGCCGCTAGTAGATCCTGTAGCGAGTCGACCCGCACGCCGCGGGCTCCGTAGGCTGCGGCCAGGGCGACAAAGTCTGGATTGCGCAGATCGCTGGCGATATAGCGTTCGTCGGACCGGGTTTTCTGAAAGTGGCGCAACAGACCCCAGGCGTTATCGTTGAAGATCAGGACGACCGGATTGAGCCCGTACTGCACGCAAGTGCCCAGTTCCTGGATATTGAATTGAAAACCGCCGTCCCCGGTAATGCATACGACCTGCCGGCCCGGAGCGGCCACCGCGGCGCCGGCAGCGGCCGGCAGGGCAAAGCCCAGGCCGCCCCAGGCCGGCGTCATATAGGTGCGCTGCCCGTAGACGTCGAGGCAGTAGTTGGTCCCCCGATGGTTGCAGATGCCGACATCGCCGACAAAGATGGCGTCTCTGGAGGCGAGGGCGCGAATCGCTGCCAAAGTCCTGGTCTCATTGGGCATGGTCTGCCTTTTGTAGTCTCTTATTTTTTTTCTGTAAGCCTCGATTTCCCGGGCAAAACCCGGTTCCAGTCGAGACGGTTTGGCGTCGACCGCGGCATTGAGCTGCGCCAGTGCCGTTTTTGCGTCTCCAACCAGACTCACTGTAGCTGTGTACCACTTGCCGATGGATTCGGGATCGATATCCAGGTGGATTAGATGGTGTGGTTTTACAAGCCCCTGGGACTTGGCTCTGAAGAAGGATAGGCTCGACCCCACGACCAGAAGGGTATCCAGGGAATTGACAAAAGCCTGGCGCGGATCTTCGCATCCGCCCGGAGGGAAATTGTACTCGCCGCCGTACATGCCGAAGCTCAGGGGGTGGTCTTCGGGGATCGCCCCCTTGCCATTGGCCGTGGTCAGCACCGGAATGCCCAGGGTTTCGGCCAGGCGGGTGAGTTCCCGGATCGCACCGGAGCGGTGTACGCCCGTTCCTGCCAGGACTCCGACGCGCTTACCCGTCGCCAACAGGGCCGCGGCCTTGTCCACCAAGTTGGGGGCCGCGGCCGGAGCCGAAATCTGAACGGGCCCAGGTATGTTCATCTCGGCGATTTGACCTTGGAGGTCTACCGGGATTTCTATCTCGATGGGGCGGGGACGCCGGCTGCGGAAGTACTCGAAGGCCTGGTGAATGCGCGCGGGTGTTTCTTCCGGATGGCTGATGTGGTAACACTGCTGGGCCACCGCTGCGAACATGCCCAGCTGGTCTTTGGTTTCGTGTATCGTGCCCAGGCCGCGCTCGTACAAGTGCTCCTCGGCCGTACTCGTGATGTGCAGGAGCGGAGAAGAGGCGAAATAGGCCTCGCCCATGCCGCCCATGGAGTTGGCAGCGCCCGGCCCGGTGCTGGTCAGGCACACTCCCGGCTTGCCGGTTACCCTCGCGTAGCCATCGGCCATCATGGCAGCTGCGTGTTCGTGGCGGGCACTTATGAAACGGATGTCGCTCTGGTAATCGTAGAGCGCGTCGAAAATATCCAGGGTATGACTGGAAATGATTCCGAAAATTGCTTCCACTTCCTGAGCGCGCAGCGCTTGAATTAGCGCCTGTCCAGCCGTTAGTTTTGCCATTTACCTCTCTCTACTGAGGCGGCCAGGATCTGTCATTTCTGATATAATGTCCATTGTCAAAGTCGGAAAATAGTTGGGTTAATAGCGGGTGAACGATTTCTTTGCCCGAGTTGTCCTCTTCCAGATTGGTCTGGGCCGCATAGGTAACCTGAGTGGTGTCGTGGACCAGAACGTGGTACCAGGGTTGGTGGCGATCGGGCTGGGTTCTGTTGGAAGAGTACCAGGTGTCATCCGCCTGACAGCTCAGATCGAAATCCACCACTACGCCGCGGTAGCCGTAGCGCCGGTGCCGGACCAGCTGACCCGGTTGGAAAAGTGGTTCGCTTGCTACGTTTTCGCGCACGGCCAAGTGTGTTTCCAGTAGCAGTCGGATTTTCTGCAGCTGTTCTGTAGTGGGTGGTTCCGCGAGCTTGGCCAGCTCTTTTTCCAGCGAATTTCCAAAGGCGTACAGAGCTTCTGCTACAGCGCTCTGAACGATCGGCGAGTCGTCGTCGAAGAGTCTTAAGAGATAGGGCAGCTGGGTGGGGTCGGGCACGGCGGGATCCTCTTTCGTTAAAGGGGTGGGGCAGCGAAGCTCAGCCCACGCGGTATTTTTCGATCACATCTATATCCACTTCGATGCCCAGTCCCGGCCCTTCGGGTACCAGGAAATGCCCTTTTTCGAGCTGCAGTCCCCCTTTTACCACGTCGGCTACGCGCATGTGGGGAAGTTCGTCGCAGGGCAGGGTGGCATTGTGCAAGGTGCACTGCAGCTGCACCGAGTAAGCTGCCAGCACGCCCAGGCAAAGACCGCCCATCTGCAGCCAGCAGGGCACGTCTGCGGCTTCGGCCAGGGCCGCCGAGCGCCGCACCTGCTGGGCCGGTCCGCCCAGATTGACATAATCGATGCACTCGGCTTTGAGCGCCTTGAGAACGCCCTCCGGTCCACCCAGATGCAGGGCCAGCGGGATGTGCGTTTTCTGGCGCAGCAGCCGGTACCAGTCCAGGTTGTCCTTGAGTACTGGATCCTCAAAGTTGGCCACGGTTCCGAAAGATTCCAGTTCCCGGGCCAAGCGGGTGGCGACGGGTAGCAGTTTGAATTCGGTATTCGGGTCCACGCCGATTGTATAGTCGGGGCCGGCGGCATCCTTCATGAGCCGCACGGTTTCCACAATGTCCCAGGAGCGCGCTTTGAGTTTGTGGTTGGTGAATCCCAGACGCGCACCTACCTCGGCCTCGGCTGCGCTTTCGTGCGGTTCCATGTGACAGGACCAGTAGGAAACCGGTACCTGGTCGCGCACTTTCTGGCCGAAGAAGCGATGGAGGGGAAGGTCGCAGGCCTGGCCGCATATATCGAGCAAGGCGCAGGTGAAGACATCTGGTTGGGCAAAGGGATCCAGAGCCAGCGGATCCCGCCCCACGTAGGCGGCGGCGACCGATTCGTACGCAGTGGGAGTGCCCTGGTATTCGCCCCAGCCCGTCAATCCCTCATCGGTGCGCACGCGGCACAGGGTGATATCGTAAATTTTTGGAAAGTACTTGGCGATTGGAGGAAGTGGAGGAATCTCGACCTCAAAGAGGTCGACGTGGGTGATTTTCATGATGTCCTTCCCGCTTTGGTCAAGTCCAGGCAAATATTCGAGAGCTTGAATTTACAGACCCATCTCCATATACGAAATGGCGATTTTTTCTATAGCTGCTACATAGGCCGCCGTGCGCAGATCGGGGACGGCATCACGGGCGAGAAAAATCTCGCGGATCTGGTTGTAGGCGTGGCGCATGGTGTCGTCCAGGCCCGAGCGCACCAGATCCAGTTCGTCGGCCCCACGGCTCAGCGGGGCCCGCAGATTGTCGGGTACGGGCTTGCCCACCATGGCCTCGACCAGCTCCAGTATTTTGAGTCCGCGCATTTCATCCAGGCGGCGATCCAGACGGCCGAAACGTATGTGCGAAATATTTCTGATCCACTCGAAGTAGGAAACCGTGACCCCGCCCGCATTGAGATAGGCATCGGGAATGATAACTTTGCCCTGTTGTCGCAGGTACTCATCGGCGGCGAAGGTGATTGGACCGTTGGCAGCCTCGGCAATGAGCGGGGCCCGGATGCGGGGTGCATTCTCCATGGTGATCTGACCTTCGAGTGCGGCGGGGATGAGGATATCGCATTCTGCTTCCAGAATGGAGTGTCCATCCTCGATATAGTTCGCGCCGGGAAAAGTGCTCAGATCGCCGTGTTCAAGGCGGTGGGCGGCCATGGCTTCGACGTCGAGTCCCTCGTCGGCTAGCAGGGCGCCCTCCCGCTCGATGATGCCGATGATTTTGACTCCGTCCTCTGCGGCGAGGAATTTGGCGGTGTGGTAGCCCACATTGCCCAGGCCCTGGACGATGACGCGCTTGCCCTCCAGGCCTCCCTTCAAGCGGGCGCGGGCGACGTCGTCTGGGTGGCGAAAGAACTCTTGCAGGCCGTACTGCACGCCCCGGCCGGTGGCCTCGGTGCGGCCGGGGATGCCGCCCTGGGTGGCGGGTTTGCCGGTGACGCAGGCAATGGCGTTGAGATCGTTGGGGTGCAGGGTGCGGTAGGCATCGGCCATCCAGGCCATTTCGCGCGGGCCCGTGCCCATGTCCGGGGCCGGCACGTTTTCACTGGGACTGATATAGCTCTTCTGGGCCAGTTCCTGGGTGAAGCGCCGGGTGATGCGTTCGAGCTGTTCCTCGGTGTAATCTCTGGGTTCGATGAGCAGTCCGCCCTTGGCACCGCCGAAGGGAACGTCGACAATGGCGCACTTATAGGTCATGAGTGCGGCCAGGGCTTCAACTTCGTCCTGATTGACCACGTTGGCGTAGCGGATACCGCCCTTGGTGGGCAGACGGTGCTCGCTGTGGACGGCGCGCCAGCCGGTGAAGATGCGGTAGGAGTCGCGGAACCTGATTGGAAAACGCACCTGGTAGACCGAATTGCAGGCTTTGATCTGGTCGGCGAGGCCGGGGGGCAGGTCGAGCGTAGAGGCGGCCCGATCGAACATCAGGTCGACACTTTCCCTGAAAGAGATCTCGGTAGGAACGGCCATTTTAAACTCCTCATTAGAGAGTGTAGGTAACAGGGACGAACCAAAGATACACAATATCGAGCTAGAAAGCTTGAAAGTCGGATTTCCAACCTGAGTGACCGGGTGCGTTTTGGAACTGGCGGCACTCGTTGGGGAACTTTATGGTATCCCGAGATTGCTTTTGCAAGGGGCCAATGCTCAGATCGTCAGCGGGCGAATTTTCTCTGGTCGGATTGAAGCACGAGAGTTGTGTTTCCCGCAGGTCTGCCCGGATGGGGCGGCTTCCAAAGTGCAGTATAAATTTTTTTATTGGCCTCTTTTTTCTTCCTTGCAAGATTTCTTTGGGTCGATTCTGCTCTGCGCGCCGGCAAGGGTGGTGCGGTGCATTATGCGCGGGTAGTTGGCGCTGTCAAAGGGCCTTGCCCGGTGCAGGCACAGGCGATTGTCCCACATGACCAGGTCGTGGGCCCGCCAGGTGTGGCGGTAGATGAATTGCGGCTGTGTTGACCAATCCAGCAACTCCTCCAACAACGCCTTGCCGGCCGCGAGCGGCCAGGCGATAATGCGGGTGGTATAGGAGCCGACCAGGAGTACTTTTTCGCCCGTTGCAGGGATGGTGCGCACGAGGGGTTGTGCGACCGGAGGGGTATCCTTGAGAAAGGCTTCGCTAACCAGATTCGGGGAGATCTGCTGCCGTGAGTGGGCCAAGCTGTGCTCGGCGCACAGCCCCTCCAGAGCAGCCTTTCTTTTTTCGGGCAGCGCATTATAGGCGGCGCGCAGGCTGGCATATTCGGTTTCGCCGCCGGTGGGCGGCACCACTTTGGCCGTCAGCAGCGAACCCAGCAAGGGCGCTTGTCTGAAAGAGCCGTCGGAGTGCCATAGCGAGTTGCCCTTGTAGTAGAGCATCCGGGTGTCGTCCGGCGGGAAGATCTGGCCCTTTTCGTCGACGTTGGAAAGAATGCCGACGGGCCCGCCATCGCCGATGGGATCACTCGGTATGGTCATCTCGAGGGGACCAAAACCCGCGCTGAAGGCAACCTGTTGAGCAGCGGTGATTTTCTGGTCGCGAAATACCAGTACCGCATGCTGGTAAAAGGCCGAACGCAGCTGTGCGAAGGTCGCCGCGTCGATGGGCGCGGCAATTTCAAGACCCCGGACCTCGGCGCCGATGTGTTCGGTCAGTTTTTCGATCGCAAGTGGCATTTAAACTCTTTCGCGATATTTTTCACCGCGGTGGGGCCGGCGGCAGCTCTTCGAGCCAGTAGGAATAAAATGCCGCATTTTGCAGGCTGAAACGCAGGCGCACCGGACGATGCAGCCGGGCTTGCAAAGCGTCCGATTCCCACTGGATGGGATAGCGCTGGTGGTCTCCAGTTATTTCCCCGGAGCGCGCCAGGACGACACCCTCTGCATCCAGAGCTTCGACTCTGAACGAACCCCTGGCGGCGTCGACATTGGCGTAGAGCCAGGGGCTGTTGAGGATGAAGCTCTCGGTAGTTAGCGAGCCTACCTTAGCACCGGCATCCAGGGACATGAAGCCATCGCGGCGCAGGGTCGCAAGATTGATGGCGCCCTTTTTTCCATCCGCATCGGGCGGGGGATGGCGGTATTTTGACCCCATATAGTAAAACCACAGTTCGTCGTTGATCGGCACGGGCCGCGAGGGCGGCATGATCTGGGCCAGATCATAGGCACCGGAATCCACTGCCGAGGGGCCGATAAAGGCCTGGCGGTCGCCCAGGCGCACCCAGTTGTACAGGTCGCGGCTGCACAATAACTGGATGTGGTGAAAGCCATCCGAATTTTCGTTTATGTTGGCGGTGTGATAGAAGAAGGCGGCCATGCCGATGTAGAGTCCCTCGTAGCGGCTGATGGCCATATTGTATACATCTACCATATAATCGGCTGGTTCGTTGTGTTGCGGCTGTGCCAGGGCTGGATTGGCCAGGTGGGCGGCGATTACCTGGCGGGCCCGTTCCCGGTCTTCAGCGTCGGCGTGAAAAATGAGTTCCGGGCCTTTCCAGTGGGCGAAATCCTGACTGGTGGCCAGAGCGATAGAGCGCCCGTACGGTCCCATTTCTCCTTCCTTCAGGGTGGCGATATAGGTCCCCGTTACAGGGTCGTAATTCAGGTTGGCTTCGTCGCCGGAGGGCAGGCCGGGACAATCCAGTTTGCGCCAGTGGAAACCATCCGCGCTGACCGTCAGATCCTGGGTCTGAAAGTTGCCCCAACCAGAAAAGCGCTCGCCGGCTGTCGCGTCGGGGTGTTCCTGCACATTGATTACCCAGCTCAATTGGTACACCGAGGGGTCGTTGAGGACGTGGTTCTGGGGATGGGCGAGCCGCCAGGGATTGTCCACCAGCTTCCAGTGGGCTGCCGTCGGGCTGACCATGCGTTCGCTGGAACCGCGCAGCTTCAAGCTCTTGTAGCGGCGTGCGGGGTCGGGGTCGTACGGGTCGTAGATGACCTGGTAACCGCACAGCGGTGAGACAAAGCTGTTTTCCAGTGAGCCCCGATGCTCGCGGCAGCGCAAGATGGGCCGGTGCCAGTCGAGGCCGTCCGTACTTTCGGCGTAGGAAACGCCCCCGTCTTCGAAGAGCCAGATTTTAAAACAGCGCGCTTCGGGAACCCATACCGGCGCCGAGCGCGTCTGTACCGCAGCGGCAATTTCGGGTTCGATGACAGCGCCTTTTTTGTCCGGCTGGTGAAAGGTTTGCCGGAGGTTTTCACGGTCGGCTACAGCGGCGAAATCGAGAAAGAACTGGCGCTGGCCGAGGGGAATTTCCAGGGGTTTCAAATGCACGATTCAGGCTCCTCGTAGGGCAGGCGGACTCAGCAACCTGCCAGCAAGTCGCGCAGGTAGTTGGCGGCCAGGCGCACCTGCTCGACCCGATCCTCGGCCTCGCCTTCATAGACGATGGAGATACAGCCATTGTAGTTGACTTTTTTCAGCATCGGCACGATGCGCTCGTAGTCCAGCCATTCCTCTTTGCCGCTTTCGATTTTGTAGAATTTGGTGCGGATGTAGAGGGCGTGTGGCACGGTCTGTTCCATAAAGTGGTAAAAGTCAATGTCCGGATCCGTTTCACCGCGTGGTCCCGCGCCGGGCGAGCCGACCCACTGGCCTGTATCCATGATGAAATTGAAGTTTTCCCGCTTTGTTTCGCGGCGAATTCGCAGCATTTCATCGCCGGTAGAAGGATGGTTTTGCAAGCCTATGGCAATGCCTTTGGTGGCGGCGTAATCCGCGACTTCCCGATAACCGCTGATCATTGCCGGCCAGGGATCGTCGCCGTCGCCATTTTTTTCCGGCATGGTACTGCAGAATAGGCGGATGATGGGCGAGCCGAGGAAGGCGGCCAGATCGACCGCCTCGCGGCAATTTTCGGCGTGTTCGCGCCGTTCCGCCGCGGTGCCGGTAAACAGTCCGCTCATGCCAATATAGCCGATCGGCAGTCCGTACTGGAGGCACATCATTTTTATTTTGCTGAGATAGGCCGCATCTGTTGAGGGGAAAGCCCGGAAGTGGAAGTCGATGCAGTCGAGTCTCAAATCGTAGGCCGTGCGGATGAAGTCTTCGATGCTGGTATCCCTCAAGCTGAGGAAATTGGTGCCGATTTTGATCATGGTTGTGGCGTCCTTTCGCCTGGCGATAGTTGCGTGGCTAGTGAGGGTGTCCTTTGTTCTGCGCTGCCGGCGGTCGCGCAGAAGTGCCGGAAGCGCTGCTAGATACGAAGCGACAGATTACCTGATTATAGGAACTACGAAATGTGCCAGCAAGGTAGTTAGGACAAAATTGGCCGGGCTTTTTTCAGCTATTTTGCCCAAAAGCTGAAAAAAGCCATAAATAAACAAAGGGGAAAGGGACGGCCCGACGCGGCTGCCCAGGGGGGCGATTGAGGGGTTTTTCAGTCTTGACCTGGTGGACACCGGTGGGTTATTTTGTGGCCACACCCAACCAGAGAGGAGTCGATAACGCCATGTTTCAAGAAGTTGAGGTCGCGGCGATTTCGTTTGTGCCGGAGAAATTTGGACTGCGGGAAAATGCGGACCGGCTGGAGGAACAGTTTCGCCAGGCGGCAAAGGGCGGCGCCCAGCTGGCCCTGGGGCCGGAGGGGGTCCTGGAGGGCTACGTCGTCAGCGAGATCATTTCCGGACAGGATCCGGCCACGCGGATGCACGATGTAGCGGTGACCATGCGCGGCCCGGTCATCGGGCGGTTCCGGGCGCTGGCGCGCGAACTGGATATGTGCCTGGCTTTCGGCTGCGCCGAAAAGATTGGCAAGAACGTCTACAACTGCGCGGTATTCATCGACCAAAATGGGCGTTTGTGCGGCAAATACCACAAGATGCAACTGGCCGAGGGCAGCCATCCTTCCTGGTGGTACAATCGGCTAGGGCGCAAGAGCCGGGCGTTTAACACCCCGTTCGGGCGCTGCGGCTTTCTCATCTGCAATGATCGCTGGAATCCGGACATAGCGCGCATTCCGGTGCTGGACGGGGCGCAGTTTCTGCTGATCCCCTCGTACGGCGATCGTTCGAAAAAGCAGGATCGGGCGGTGCTGGGGCGGGCGCGGGAAAACGGCGTGCCCATTCTCGAGGCCAATGTGGGTGTCACCCTGGCCATCAGCAAGGGGGAGATCGTCGCGGTATCGCGCAAGAAGACGGAGTTGATGTTCGCCACTATCGAGATTCCGGCTGCGGCCGGGGCGCAGCACCGGGATGTGCAAGAGAAGGACTTTCTCAAATGGCGCAAAAGGGAAATGCCGCTTCGCCATCGCCGCCGCATGGAGCAGACCGGGGGCAAAAGGGCCAAAGAGCCCTTGTATCACGACTCCAGGGGACGGCTCATTTCCAAAGACGAGAAGTGAGATGCGCGCCTGTCCACGCCGCTGGGAGCCCGCTTGCGGTGTCAGCGGCGATTTCTCATGGGTCCTGAGTTAATCTAGAGAAAGCGGTCGAACCACGCCGCCATCAACTCGAAGTAGGACACGAGAAACTGGTGGTTGCCCTCGGGCTGGTAAACCTTGAAATGCTCCGGGCAGCCCATTGCTTCATAGACTGGTGTCCCCGCGCGGATCAGCTCGGCCGCCCCTGCGGGCGGCATATCTTCGTCCCGGTTCGGCACGATGGTCATGAAGGGGCGCGGGGCAATACAGGCGGCGACGATCTCGGGGTGGTCGAAATAGCGCAGCATGTGGGGGACGTAAATTGCCGAGCTGGCGCGGTCTGCCAGGCCCTCGTGAATATTGCGGGCCATGCTGCCTATACCTCCGCAGATCGGCACCCCAGTGCGAATCCAGGGAGCACAGGCCATGGGATACCAGGTCGCCAGGCCGCCCAGCGACATGCCGGTGAGGCCGATGCGGGTGGCATCGACTTGTTCCTGGGCGGCCAGGATGTGGGCGGCGCGCAGGGCTTCTTCGGCGATTATACCCATCTGGGGACGGCCATAGGCCACCAGGAATTTGGCTTCTTGTTCCCAGTGCGCCGCCGTCTGGCGCCGCCCCACGGTGCCCTTGATCGAAATGGCCAGGGTGGGGTAGCCACGGCGTGCCAGCTCGCGACCGAAACCGCGCACTTGTCCCCCTTCTTCGAAGGTGGCATCGGCTACTTCTGCGGCCGAGCCGCTGGTGCCGGGAATGCAGACTATCGCGGGCCCTTCCCTCCGTCGGGCTTTGCGCGGCACCAGAAGAATACCCGGAACCTTTTCACCCAGCGAGTTGGCATAGGTCAGGTGGGTAATGCGGATATCCTCTTCGTCCCGGGGCGTTTCTGCCTCATAGGGAACCGCTGCGGGAATTTCGTCCAGGCCGAGCAGCTCCAGGAGTTTTGCGCGCACCTGGCCCCGGGGTACGCTTCGTGGAAACGCCGGTTGGATCTGTGCTGGAATGATATTACTCAAGGTCTTTTATTCCCTGCTACTGGGCAAAATTGTTTGGCGCAAAAAACGCGGTTCTCAGCCCGCCACAGTTCTGAAAACACGCATGAAATTGCCGCCCAGGATTTTGCTTATCGCGGCGGTGCCGTGACCTCGCCGCTGCAGGCCGGAACTGAGGTGGTGGCATTCGCCCAGATCGCGGAAGCCAGTGGGAGGATTTTCGCTTTGGCCGAGAAAATCGGTGCCGAAGCCCACGTAATCGGCTCCGACCAGGTCGACCATGTAGTCGATGTGGTCCAGCAGCATCTCCAGGCTGGGCTTTTCTCCTGCCGGGCCCAGGGGAGTGGGACTGGGGCAGATGATTCCACCAGTGGCGGCGATGGCGCGGATCTGTTCGTCGCTCAGATAGCGCTCGGTATCCCGCAGCGAACGGGCATTTCCATGGGTGGCGCTGACGGGCCCGCGGACGATTTCCAGCGCCTCCCAGAAGCAGTCTTCAACCATGTGGGTGAGGTCGACCAGCATGCCGAGCCGGTTCATCTCGCGCAGTATTTCCGCACCCATGGCAGTGAGGCGGCCGGGCGCATCGTTGCGCCTGTCGTATAGGCGCATGTGGGACCCCTCCCAGACCTGGGTGGCACAACCCAGGGCGTTGCGGCCTTCGTGCACCAGGCCGAGGTGACGCACGCCCAGCCGGTACAAAGTGCGCAGCAGGGTCGGATCCCCCTTGAGCGCATCGCCTCCCTCCATCCCGACGATGAATGCCATCTTGCCCTGTGCTCTGGCTTTCTCGATGGCATCTGCCGTGGTGGCCAGGACGGCGTATTCGCCGGCTTCGCCCGCCAACTCGCAGTGCAGGTAATCGAGGATCTGCAAGATCAATTGCAGGGGCTGGTGGCTGGCGTGGGGCCCGCCGATGGCGGCATCGGGCACCCAGCAGGCAGTGAGCTGGGCGGCAAAACCGCCGGCGCGCAAAAGCGGCACATCTGTCAGCCCGCCCAGGGCGTGGTGCAGGTGCCGTTGTGTCTGGAATGCCAGGTCCAGGGTGTGGCCGTGGGCATCGATGATCGGAGCTTCTAGCGCGAGCTTTTCTACCATAAAAATATTCCGTATCTTCCTTCTGTTTGCAAGTTGTCTAGCGCTGCAGAATATACCGCACTCGGAGGGCTCCAGTCAACGTACCAGCAGGCGGCCTTCGCTCTTGAAATTTTATCTTAAAATATTTGGCGACATGCCCGGCGGCCGTCGTGCCTTTGTCGGTGCCGGGGACTTATCGGAATTTTCAAAAACATTTCTCGGAGAGACAAGCCCATGCTGAAAATCGTCGACCAGGGTTTTATTTCTCTGCGGGCCGGCCAGGGTGCGTACATGCCGGTTATCACCCTTTTGGCGGATGGTCGCTTTATTGCCTGCCAGCACGTCGGCGCGTCGCTCGGAGCGGCCGACAATCACATCGAGGTGCTGCGTTCTGTGGACGGCAAAGTCTGGACCAGCCAGGGCAGCATCCACGGCGACGGTCCCCCCGCTGATGGCTACGCCTACCGGGCCCCCAAAATCCACCTCCTACCCGACGGCCGCCTGTTGATGACCGCTACCCGCTTCGAGACCGGGGCGGGCAATCTCTTCGACCCGGAGACCGAAGCCCTGGTGCGCCCGGAAATGATCCTGCTCTGGTCCCTGGACCAGGGCGTCAGCTGGTCGGAGCCGCAGGTCGTGCCGGTGGATCTACCGCCGGAAAAATACACCTGGAACGGCGCTGGGTGCCTCATGCAGCTGGGCCCAGAGCGCTGGATGTACCCTCTGGAAACCTGGAAACCCGATGGCTACGACGGGCCACCCGATCAGAAGGCGGCGGCGGTGTTCTCGGCAGATCAGGGTGAGACCTGGGGCGAGTACACCGTGATTGCCGACGATACCAGCGGCGCAATTCTGTGGTGGGATCTGATGAACGCGCGGCTGCCGGACGGCCGCATCTACGCGCTGATCTGGACCCATCAGTACGGCACCGCCGATGATCTGAACAATCACTGGGTTATCTCCTCCGACCAGGGGCGCAGCTGGAGCGAACCCCGGGCCACCAATATGCGCGGTCAGGTCTGCACGCCCATTCCCCTGGCCGACGGCCGCGTCGCCGCCATCTACAATTTCCGCCACGAACCGCAGGGCATTCGCGTGGCTCTGAGCGAGGATCTCGAGAACTTTGACCTGGAGAACGAGGTAGTGGTTTTCGACGCCGGTGCCGAGGCCACCCTCGGAGATCCGGAAAGCGAAAATTTTCTGGCCGAGCACATGCTCATAGCCTTCGGCAAGCCGGGCGGATTACTGCTGCCCGACGGTGAGCTGATGACCTATTTCTGGTGTACTGCGCAGGGCGTGACCCACACCCGCTGGGTGCGCTTGGCGGTGGAGGGCTAGAAGATGAGCGAGAACTCGTCGACAGAGAGGGCAGGTGTGATTCCCTGGAAGATCCAGCAGCGCGATCCGGTAATTTCTCCGGGGGGCCTCCATCCCGGCTTTGATGATGGCCGGGCCGGCGCCGCCCATGTAATTGCGCTGGAGAATAAATATCAGATGGTCTACTGGGGCAGCGACCGGCAGGGGCGGAACTATATTCTGCAGGCCGAATCCCGGATTGAAAAGCCGCATCAGTGGCAACCCCGCGGAGATGCTTTGCTCGCCCCTCAGCCGGAGAGCATCTACAATTGCCATGGGCCGGGATTTCCCTTCCTGCTGCCGGTGAGCGATAGCCGCTGGTTGCTCTATTTTACCGGGTGGGGCAAACGCGCCGACGGAAAGCTGGCAAATACGACAGGTGTGGCCCTTTCGGACGATGGGGGAAAAAGTTGGCAGTATGGCGCGGAGCATCCCCTCATTGCCCTTGATCGGCCCTATGATGCCGAGGGTAGCGGCAGTCTCTGGATCCTGCGCGACGGCGACCGATTCCGCATGTACTACACGGCCATCGGGCGCTATTACTCCAGGCCCCCGGGGGTGCGGACAGGACACGGCGATACCATTCCCGAGATCGGCATCGCCTATGCCGAATCGCGCGACGGCCTGCATTGGGAGAAACCCCTGGATCGTCTCCTGATCGCGCCGCGGGCATTCGGGGTGAGGCCCTATGAATACATCTGTTCGAAACCATGCGTTATCAAAGAGCAGGGTGGCTACGTTATGTGGGTCAATACTTTTGGCACGGCCTACCGCGTCCACAGGCTGGTGAGCAAAGATGGATTGGATTGGCAGTGGGCCAGGCGCTATGGCGCCGATGGCGAACTCGGGGTTGGAGCGGATGGTGCCTTCGACGATCGGCAACGTTCCTACCCGGCGATCGTAGCCAGCAATGGCGAACTTCACTGCTGGTTCACGGGCAATCGATTCGGTGCGACCGGCATCGGCTACGCGCACATAGGTGCGGAGTGAACGCCGCGGAGAGCGAAGCCAGATGAATGTGCTTACGGATGAGGAGGTCCAGTTCTTCAGGGACCAGGGATATCTGCTCCAGCGCGCCGTTTTCTCAGCGCCTGAAATCGATCGTCTGAGACAGGGGTATGACTATATCACCAGCCTCGTCGAGGGGGGGGGGATAGAGCCGCAGTATCTGAGGGGCAGTGGACCAGAGGTGCACATTCACATTCAGGCCCCCAGGGGCGCACCGGCAGCGGCGCCGGTGCGTTATTTGCGCAAGGTACAATGGCCTGCCATGCTGCATCCCGCCTTCGAGGAGATCCGCAACAGTCCGAAATTTCCCGCGCTCCTGGAGCCCCTGATCGGTCTCTCCCTCAAGCAGTTCATCAACCAGATCAACTTCAAGATGCCCGGTGGCGAGGTCGCCTTCCCCTGGCATCAGGATGTGCGGCCGACCCCCGCTTTCCGGCAGCAGGAGATCAACTACGTCCAGACGATCATCGCCGTCGATGAGGCGAGTGTGGAAAACGGATGTCTGCACATCATTCCGGAGAGCCACAAGCTCGGCGATCTGAAAGTCGATCGATACGCCGAAGGCCAGCTAGAGGACCACGTCGACCTGTCCAGGGCCATTCCGCTGGAGGCGGCACCGGGCGATGTGGTGCTTTTCACGCCCTACACGGTGCACGGATCGACGCCTAATACAACGAAGCGGCCGAGGCGATCCTATATCAATGGGTTTGTGCGCGCGATTTCCTGTGAGGTTGGGAAATGGGCCTTCCTGGATGGAACTCCGGTGCCCATTACGAGTGACCACGACTATAGCGGAATACGACATTTTCAGGCGCTTTAGGTCGCTTTTACATGAGGTCTTTTAGCAGTGGAATCAGTGAAAGAAGCCTCGTCTTCAAACCCGGTTTTGAGGTGGATGGGGAGATTGTGGGTCGCACATTTCAGCCAGCGTATGTGGTTGCGCGCGATGGCGTGCTGATCACCTTCTGCCAGGGGCGCTTGTGGGGCGGCAGCGACGACGAAGGCCGCACTTGGTGTCATAAAGTGGTCGAAGCCGCAAGCTTTTTCTACAGTACTGTCGGGCCCCTCAAGGAATCCCGGTATATAACTCTCTTCGCCCGCAATTCCATGGGCCAGGATGGCGTCGGGGGCCGGGTATTTGAGGACGACTGGCTGAGCGGCCAGGACTGAAAAACTTTATCTTATGCGCCCTGCATTGGCGATCTCTATTGCGGGAGGCGCTGCGAAGAACGAACTCCTGTACAGGTGCAGGGAACCGTCGTCGTTGCCGACGACCAGGTCGGTGAGGCCGCTGGCAAACCAGTCCGTTGCGCAGGGATTGACCGCATGGCCGCTGCCCGATCTTATCTCCCTGCCATTGACCATCAAATGGTTTTTCCTGAAGAAAACCGGATCTTCATTGGTGCCGCTGTTCTCGTAATACAGAATGCCGCTTCCGATCATGGCCTCGTTATTGGACATCAACAGATCCCAGACTCCGTCGCCATTCCAATCCACCACTACATATCTCGTCCTGCCGCCCAGAGGATTGTTGCCCGTAGGGCTGAAAGGGCGAAATTCCTGGCCATTCTCGAGGACCAGTCTGCCGGCGTATGCGAAAACCGGCCGGTCCCTCCTGCCGGTATCCCGATAGCGGACGGCGTAGCCTTCCAGATCGGTCGCTATCAGGTCTCTTCTGCCCTCCACGGGCCATAGGGCAGGTTTGGTGCGCCAGGCACTTCGCAGTGCCTTCCCATCGCTTTCCAGTCTCACTCCATCGGCAAAATGCAATTCCCCATTAACAACTCCCCGGCATTTGTAGAACGTGTGAAATCCTCTGCTCTCGCCCACGATCAAGTCGTCTTTGCCGTCCTGGTCCCAGTCGATCGCGATAGGTGAGGTGTAGCCCCAGTATTCGTCCGCTCCCTGGAGATGGGCCCCGGGGGCCCGCGGAATATTGCCGCCTGCCCTTATTTCGCCTCTGCACTCGAAAAGCGGATTTTCCCTGTCCCCCACGTTTTCGAAGTAGATCAGCTGGCCATATTCTCCCCCGATGACGAGGTCCAGGTCGCCGTCTCCGTCCCAGTCGGATAGGGCGGGAGTGGCAAAGCTCCCGGCCGCCAGCTGGCCCCGCCGGACTTTGATTGCCTCTGGAGGCCCCAGGGCCGGTCGGCTGCCATTTTCGCACTCGTTTTTGCACAGGTACAACAAACCCCTGTGGCTGCCGGCGAGAAGGTCCTTGCTGCCGCTGTCGTCCCAGTCGACGACGATCGGATTGGCCAAAATGGCGCGGGGCAGGCGCAGGTCGCTACCGTCTTTCAGCGTCAGCGGCCGTCCGTCCGTCAGGCACGGCTCGCCAGGTTTGAAAGCCATATTTTCAAAGAGCAACACCTTGCCATCTTTGTCGCCTCCGATTCCCACCAGAAGATGGAGTCTGCCATCCCCGAGCCAATCCGCTGCCGTTATGCTGAGGTTGCCAGCCCGATTTCTTTCCGCCATCATTTCCTCGCCGTCTATCGGGATGAGCTTTGCCGCTGCAAAGGATGGCTTTTGGTGATCGCCGATATTTTTGTGAAAGAAGAAGCGGCACGCCCCGGCGGTGTTGGTCCGCGCCACCAGCAGATCCCAGAGTCCGTCGCCGTCCCAGTCCGCGGCGGCGAACGAGACGATCTCCCCGAATTCATTCTTCTCCAGTTCGATGCGCTCCCTTTTTTCCAGTCGGGGCAAACCATCCGTTTCCATTTCCATTTTCTCGTAAAGCACCAGTATTCTTTCGTCCCAACGTCCTCCAACCGGGGCCATGACCAGGAGATCGTCGACGCCATCGCCGTTCCAGTCCACGCTGCAAGGCTGCATGCCCCGTATAAACGAGCCGCCTGCCTTCAGCCGCACCCCATCCTGGAACAGGGGCGCTTCCCGGTCGCCGATATTTGCATAATAGCGGAGCATGGATCCGCTACTTACCGTCCCGACTACGAGATCCTTTCTGCCCCCTTCTCCCCAGTTGACTGCAGCCGGCGTCGACGTAAAGCCCACGTTTAGAACGACATCTGAGCAGATAAAGGGTTCGCCTGCTCCCAGGGCCCTCGTGCCACAATCGGTTCTCTTGCCGGCAGCGCCCATAAGATCAAAGTAAACGGCGTATGTCGCTACTCCCGCAGCGTCTTCCATAATCCAGGCTAATTTCTCCTGGAGATCCTGAGTCTGGTGGTCCCAGAAGAGCCGGTGCGGGATATGATACTTTCTCTCGTCGTCAAGGGATGCATCGAAGACGAGTGGATTGCCGGTTGCGGGATCGGTTTTGACTACGATTAGCGAGTCTTTGTCGAGCGTCCCTTGCCCGCCGGCTTCTTCGATAAATTTGTCGAAGTCGACCCGCAAACACAGGGGATAATTTTTGAGTATCCTGTCGGCAAAGTCTACTTTGACTGCGAATCTGAAGGACCTTTCACAACACCAGTTTGAAGGTTTCATTTTTTCTCCTTGGGGGGATCTGATTCCACTTGGAAGCCGATTGGAAATACCCGGTGAGCTCCCAGCGCATATGCCTGGATGTTTCAGGTGGTCCAAAATAAAAAAATGCAATACCTCGCAACAAGCATTGAATTCGGGCCGCAGAGAAGGCGCGATCGCCTTCGGCTGGGTGCCTTAGCTCGGAATGGGCCAGGCGCTGGGGCGAAAGCCTCCATATATAGTGCAGTCAGCATATTGCGTCGAGTGTTATTTCCTTGATCGGAGTTCCGGCTGCGAGGTATTTATAGCGCGGAAGATATTGGCTCGATGCCGATACCT
>CAXFTV010000462.1:0-12137 GCA_964005845.1 uncultured bacterium | reverse complement strand
CTGGGACCGGGAGCCGGCATCCACGGTGGTCGGATAGTGGCTCAGGGTAGCCCCGGGGAAGTAGAGGGGACGGATTCTCTGACCGGTCGCTACCTGAGCGGTAGATTGATTTTAGGTCGCGGCGTTTATCGTCGCCCCGGTCTCGGTGGCTGGTTATTGTTAGAGGGGCTAAATGGGCATAATTTGAAGAATATTTCCGCTTCTTTTCCACTGGGCAACCTAATCTGTGTGACCGGGGTTTCCGGGTCGGGTAAAAGCTCGCTGGTTAGCGAAACTTTGTACCCACTCCTGGCGGCGCATTTGCAAGGGGGGGAACAGCCGCCTCTAAACTACAGCAGTTGTCGGGGACTGGAGCACCTGGAGCGGATTGTCGGAGTGGACCAAAAACCCATTGGCCGCACACCGCGTTCCAACGCCGCGACCTATACGGGTTTGCTGGCGCCAATCCGGCAGCTTTACGCCGAATTGCCAGAAGCCAGATTGCGGGCCTATAAACCAGGCCATTTCAGCTTCAATGCTCAAGAGGGAGCCTGCCCCGAGTGCGATGGCAGGGGATGCAGCACAGTGGAGCAGCGGGTCTTTGAGGACCTCGAAGTAATTTGCGGCGCCTGCAGCGGGAAGCGTTACAAGGGCGAGATTCTCGATATTCTCTATCGGGGCAAAGATATTAGCGAAGTGCTTGAAATGAGCGTGGACCAGGCGCTGGAATTTTTTGCCGCCATTCCCGACATTGCCCGGCGCCTTTCGACTCTGGCGGCCGTAGGGCTGGGTTATTTGCTCCTGGGGCAACCAGCCAGCAGCTTGTCGGGGGGGGAGGCCCAGCGAGTAAAGCTGGCCGCCGAGTTGGGGCGCCCCCAAAGCAGCCGGACTCTTTACGTTTTGGACGAGCCCACTACGGGATTGCATCTGGAAGATGTGCGCTTTCTGTTCAAGTTGCTGCAGCAGTTGGTGGAGCGGGGCAATACCGTGGTCGTCGTGGAGCACCACATCGAATTGATTGCATTGTGCGACTATGTAATCGATCTGGGGCCGGAGGGTGGGGAAGGGGGCGGGTGGATCGTAGCGCAGGGGGACCCCAGGGAGGTTGCCCACGTAGCCGAGTCGTGGACTGGGCGTTTTTTGCACCAGCATTTCAAAGAGCGGGAGCGATGAGAGAGATGTTAGCAGTCGATCTGGCCCAGACCTACATGCAGCAGAACGACATCGATGCCTGGCTGGTCTACGATTTCCGCGGCAGCAATCCAGTTATGTGGCAATTGCTCGGTGGGCCAAAACCTACTACCCGTCGCAGTTTCCTGCTGATTCCGGCCCGGGGCGAGAGCCGCCTGCTGGTACATTCGATCGATCGCGACTTATTCCGTGACGCCGGGCTATTACTGGAGACCTTCGTCAGTTGGCAGCAAATGCAGAAACGCCTTGGAAGCGCTTTGCGCGGAGCTCACAGGGTGGCCATGGAGTACTCGCCTTTAGCCGCGCTGCCAACGCTTTCCTGGGTCGATGGGGGCACTCTGGAAATGGTGCGCTCTTGCCGTCTAGAAGTAGTTTCTTCAGCGCCCCTATTCCAGGTGGCGTTGACCACGTGGAGTGCGGCCGGCCTCGAGTCCCATTTGAGTGCCTGTCAGCACGTGGCACAGGTCAAAGACGCAGCCTTTGACTATATCCGCCAGCGCCTGCAGGCCGAAGTTAGTCCTACCGAGTACGAAGTGCAGGAATTTATTGTCGAGGAGTTTGCGCGGCGCGAGCTGGACATGGACCATCGCCCTATTGTAGCAGTGAACGGCAATAGCGGCAATCCGCACTACGAGCCCCAGGCCCAGGGATCGGCCTCGATCCAGCGGGGGGACTGGGTACTGATCGATCTGTGGGCCAGGCACCCTGGTGAACAAAACGTATTTGGCGATATTACCTGGGTCGCTAGTGCTAGCACCAAAATTTCCAAGCAACAGCAGCGCGTGTTTTCCGTCGTCAAGGAAGCGCGCGATCGGGTCGTAGAGCGTTTGCGACTGGGTTGGGGAAGGGGGGAAACACTGCAGGGTTGGGAGTTGGATGTGGTGAGTCGGGAGTGTCTGGAACAAGCGGGGTACGGCGATTATATCGTGCATCGCACCGGCCATAGTCTGGGGCCAGGTCCCCGGGTGCACGCTCTGGGGGTCAATCTGGATGATCTGGAAACCCACGATACCCGGCAGGTATTGCCCGGTACGGGTTTTTCGGTAGAGCCGGGTATATATCTGCCCGATTTTGGCGTGCGACTCGAAATTAACGTCTACATGGATCCGGACAGAGGACCTCTGGTAACGACGCCGCCACAGGGGCAAATCGTCAGTCTGGTTTGACGATTTGCCCCTGCCCGAGGGAAAGCCTATCATCAATAACTCGGGACGGCGTTGAACTTTCACTTCGGGGTTAGGGCCGCCGGCCTTTTGGACATGGAAGGGGAACCCCATTCCCCCTTGCAGCACCACGACCAAGCACAAACCCCCAAGGGTTTCCCCCTTGGTCAAATACCTCCTCATAAGGGGGGTTGGCAAATTCCCCACCCAGACTAGAAATATCTATATTTACAGACCGTAAAGAATTCTCTATTTCGCTAGCAAGCAGGAGGAAAAATGGCACCGACGTTTTACGCCACAACCCCGATTTACTACGTCAACGATGTGCCCCATATAGGACATGCCTACACCACGGTGATGACCGATTTCCTGGTGCGTTTCCAGCGTCTGGACGGCGGCGAGGCATATTTCCTGACCGGCACCGACGAACATGGTGAGAAAGTTTTTCAGGCGGCCCGGGATGCCGGTGCGGACACGCAGGCTTTCTGTGACCGGATCAGCCAGCGTTTTCGCGCTGCCTGGGAGATGCTGGATGTGGGCAACGACGATTTTATTCGCACCACCCAGGAGCGCCACAAGAAGGTGGTGCAGCATGTATTGCAGACGGTGTATGAGCGGGGGGATATCTACTACGACGAATACGAGGGCCTCTACTGCGTGGGCTGTGAGCGCTTTATGACGGACCGGGATCTGGCCGCCGGCAAGTGTCGTGATCACCAGACTGTACCGGAAAAGCGCAAAGAAGGCAATTACTTTTTCCGCATGGAGAACTACCGCGCGTGGCTGAATGACCACATGCGGGACAATCCGGGTTTTATCCGTCCCGAGGGGTATCGCAATGAAGTGCTTTCCATGCTCGCGGAGCCGATCGGCGATTTGTCGATTTCGCGGCCGAAAGAGCGGGTGCCATGGGGCATTGCCCTGCCCTGGGACGATAACCACGTGACCTACGTGTGGTTCGATGCCCTGATCAACTATGTGTCGGCTCTCGATTATCCCGATGGCGATAAATATCCCTTATACTGGCCCGCCGCACAGCACTTTATCGGCAAGGATATCCTCAAGGCCCATGCGGTATTCTGGCCCACCATGCTCAAAGCTGCTGGCATAGCGCCGTACCAGCACCTCAATGTGGGTGGCTTTCTCATGGGGGCGGACGGCCGCAAAATGAGCAAGTCTCTCGGCAATGTAGTCAATCCATTCGATCTGGCCGCTAAATACGGAGCGGATGCAGTGCGTTATTACCTGCTGAAAGATACGGTCTTTGGCCAGGACAGTTCAGTGGGGGAGGCGGCACTGGTCGAGCGTTACAATGCCGATCTGGCCAACGATCTGGGCAATTTGCTGGCACGGGCCCGCGCTTTGCTGCTCCGCCACCTCGAGGGGGTGCTGCCCGTGCCCATGCCCACTGAAGCCGACCGGGAAGTCATGGCAATAGGGCGAGGCCTGTTGGCGCGAGTGCGACCTTTGGTCGAGGGTCTCAAGTTTTATGCGGCCCTGGAAGAAGTGCTGCAATTCGTGCGCTTGCTGAATCGCTACTTCAACGACGAGCAGCCCTGGGTGCTGGCCAAGGACGAGAGTCGGAAAGAGCGTTTGGGCACGGTGCTTTACAATATTGTAGAGGGCCTGCGGATTATATCGGTGTTGCTGGAGCCGGCCATGCCTCAAAAGGCGCGTCAGATTCGCACCAGCCTGGGGCTGGGAGACTATTCTTTTGAGCAACTAGACAACTGGGGACTGGCGCCGGGTGGGACCCAGATTCCAGCGGCGGCAGAATTGCTCTTTCCCCGCGTCGAATACGTCGCAGAGGAAGCAAAAGCCGAGGTGGCCAAGGAGGATAAGGTGGAAGCAGAAGGCCTGGACAACAACCTGATTACCATAGATGATTTTTCCCAGGTGGAGCTAAGGGCAGCCGAGGTAGTAGCGGCCGAGAAAGTGCCCAAAGCAGATAGATTGCTCAAGCTCAAATTGAAACTTGGCGAAGAAGAGCGCATCGTGGTCAGCGGTATTGCCGAACATTACAAGCCCGAGGAATTGCCGGGGAAAAGGGTGGTTCTGGTCGCCAATCTCAAGCCGGCCAAGCTGAGAGGTATCCTCTCGCAGGGGATGATTCTGGCCGCCGACGACGGTCGGGGCAAATTGAGTTTGGTTGAGCTCGATGCCGATGTGCCGAGCGGGTCCAGGGTGAGGTAGTGGCCTTATTTTTTTTTCTTCTGGCCGGCGGCAAGCACTTGTGCTCGAGTGGTCTGGTAGAGCTTGTCCACCTTTTTGCGGCTGGCGATGAGGGTTTTTTTGTAGGCCGCAGATAGGTCTTCCTGGGCATTGACAAACGCTTCGAAAGCAGTCTCTAACTGGGTGCGGCGATTGCTGTCTTGGACGGCTGTCTGGGCCAGGGCATAGGCCCCCATGGCAGCTGCTTCAATCAAGACATCCTCCGCGCTTAAAGGAACGCAGTGCCCGTCGCCCTTGCCGAGCAAGTCCACTGTTTTGCGGCGCTTTTGCGGCGCGCTTCTGCGCGGGTCGAACTGGGCAAGTTGTTCCAGTTGTTCCCGCAGCAATTCCATTTCCTGTCCATCAAAGACCAGGGCGTCGGCAAAGAAATTGAGCTGGCGGACAATGTTTTGCAGGTAGGTCCATTGTCGGTCCAGGCGCTGGCGGTAGGCCTGCGAAATGGTCGTGCGGGTGCCCTCCTCGAGCTGCAGTTGGGAGCAAATGCGTGCAAAGCGTCGCCGCTCCGGCGCCGATATGACGCCATCTTCGGCATAAACCAGAGGAAAGATATAGCGGGCAATTTCGTAGCGCTCCTGTTCAGATAGATATTTTAGGGCTAAGTCCCGAGCGGTTTCCGGGGTGGTCCTTAGCAAATTCTCTATTTCTGTATCTTTGACTTTCTGGTCTTGGAGGAAGCGCCTCATAAGGCGATCGTCCTGATCCGAAAAAACATCTTTGCCGATCAGCACCTTGCTGAAGCCGATGATACTTTGCACTTTGCGTCCTTTGTTGCGGCTTTTAACCAGATTTAAAACCCCATATACCGCCCCGCCTGCGGCCGTGAGTCCGGCTACCCCGCCGGCCACGGGTACCCACACCGGCATGGTCAAAAAGCCCAGGCCATAAGCCAGTCCGCTCCACAGTCCGAGTGAACCGGTCCACAGCGAAACTGCAGCCCAGGCACCACCTGCCAGTCCTGCACTACCGAGCAGGCTGCTGATGACTTTGGCCTGGTGGCGGGTAAAACTGGTGACAATTTTGTCCAGGGTTTGGCCTCTAAAACCCTCTTCAATCAGAAAGGAAACGAACTGGAGGGAAAGTGATTTGAGAGTCTGGAGTTGTTGCTCCAGGCGTTTGTTGAGTTTTGCTTTCCTGGCAAGTGTCATGGACTGCTCCTTGCAAAGAGCTTTTTGTGTGAGTTCGCAATCAGTGAATTCGGCAGCGGCCTAGATGAGCTCGGCCGTGGCGTTTTGGGACAACCGCATCTTGGGGCTGCGCCCTAAACCAATGTGCAAAAGATATTCACCTGTTTGGCCGCTTGCAACCGTATTTCTGCCTGCTCATTTGCGGCGAGCATGGACAGGGGATATATTGAGCGGCTGAATCTTTAATACAAGGCGATTTTGTGCCCCAAAATTCATGCCCGAGGAGAAGATGCAATATGGAAAAAGTCAAGGTCGGATTCATCGGTTGCGGCGGCAACGCCAGCGGCCATATAGGGCGGGTGTTGGGAATGGGTGAAACCGAGGTGGTGGCCCTATGTGATGTCAGCGAGCCCAGTTTGGAAAGAGTCAAAGATCAGCATCGGGAAGTTGCCGATCTGCCCACGTTCGGGGATTATAGAGAAATGTTGGAAGAAGTGGCAATGGACGCGGTGGAGATATCCACACCCCACACCCTGCACTTCGAGCAAATCATGGCTTCCCTGGATAGAGATCTGCATGTCCTGAGCGAAAAACCCATGGTCTGCACGGTGGAGCATGCCCATAAGGCAATTGCCCGGGCCGAAGAGAAAGGCAAAATCCTCATGGTTTCCTACCAGCGCCACCTGGCACCTGAGTTCCGCTACGTGCGCAACCAGATCCAGTGCGGCGAGCTGGGCGAAATTCGCTTCATCTCAGCACTGCAGGATCAGAATTGGTACCGGGGTACGCAGGGTTCCTGGCGCCAGCAGCTGTCGTTGTCCGGGGGGGGGCAGTTGAATGATTCGGGCAGTCATCTACTGGATATTATTTTGTGGATGACGGGTCTGGAAGTGGCAGAGGTCCAGGCGTACATGGAAAATTTTGCTTCCGAAGTGGACATCAATTCGGCCCTTTCACTGCGATTCAAGAACGGGGCTATGGGCAATGTTTCGGTGGTGGGTGATTCACCGGTGGGCGGCATGTGGGAGGATATTACCATCTGGGGCAGCAAAGCCGTGGTCTACATGCGCAATGGCGAGATTAGCTACAAGGTTGCGAATGACAATAAGACCTTCCAACCGAGCGGATTGCCCGGCGCCACCACTCCGGACCGCAATTTTATTGATGCCATCCTGGGTCTGGACGATGTACAGGTTCCCCCCGTTTGCGGTCTAAGAGTTATAGAGTTGACCGAAGCTGCCTGGGAATCGGCGCGGACGGGAGCCCCGGCCAGGGTAAATAGCTGAGTGCAATTCACCCTGGTTAGTTAGGTCTTCGGTCGCCCGCAATATTTTTGGGGTGCTGATTTTTAATTGCGCAGGGGGCGACCGGCAAAGGACGATTGCAATTGGCCCTGGCGCAGGGCCCAGGCGCCGTTAATCAGTACGTGCTCTATGCCCTCCGGGGATTGGCTTGGTTCGTCATAATTGCTTTTGGTGCCTATCGCAGTGGCCGAGAACACCGTGATATCGGCCCCCTGCCCCGGTTTTAACAGGCCGCGATCCGCTAGGCGGAAACGCCGGGCTGGCAGGGCGGTGACCTTGTGGATTGCATCTTCCAGAGACATCCACTTTTTTTCGCGGATATATTCGCCCAAAAAAGTCGGATAGGTGCCAAAGGTCCGGGGGTGGGGCTTGCCCTCAATAAAAACCCCATCGGTAATGATTGAGGTCAGGGGATGGCTCAGGACTTTGCGCAGGTTTTCTTCGGATTGATTGAAGGAGATGATCATCACGCCGCCCTGATTTTCAATCAACAAGTCCAGGGCGGTTTCGACTCCGGGATAGCCTCTGGCGTCGGCCACTGCCTGGATGGTCTGGCCGACCAGGTCCTGCTGGTCCGGATTTATCAGGGTGCCCAGCAGAATATCTTCCCAGCCGTTTGCCATGTATCCCTCGGTTTCCGCCGCAATCCGCTGGCGCGTATCCTGGTCGGCCAGGCGGTGTAACAGTTGTTCGGTGCCGCCATCCATCGACCAGATGGGCAGTAGTTGCGTCAGGTTGCATGAGCCGGCCAGATAGGGATAGGCGTCGATCCCCACATCCACGCCCTCGGCGTGGGCCCGATCGATCAAATTGAGTACCGCGTCCATTTTGTCCCAGTTTTTGCGGCCAACGGTTTGCAGGTGCGAGATTTGCACCGGGACCTGGGTTCGGCGTCCCAGATCCAGAGCTTCCTGAACTGCTTCCAGAATATGAAATTTGTAGTCCCGCAAATGGCTGGTGTAAAAGGCATTGTGCTGGCGTACGATGCGGCACAGACGCGCCAGTTCGGCAAAGTCTCCATAACTGCTGGGCACTTCATTCAGACCGGTCGAAAGGCCGATCGACCCCTGTTCCAGACAAACCGACAGGCGCTTTTCCACTTCGCGGCGGTCGGCTGCATCCAGGTTTCCCGACTTCAATCCCGAGACGCCGGCCCTCAGGGTGGAATGACCGGTCAAAGCCGCGATATTGGTGCGGGTCGTCGTTTCTTCCACGTCGCTGAAATAAGCTGCAGCATCGGGCCATTCGCGCTGTTCGCGCGCCGCAAAGATATTAAATACGGGCACCAACTCGGAGGAGGGCATCCGGGGAAAGAGCGAAAAGCCGCAATTGCCCACGACTTCGCTTGTAACGCCCTGCATTACTTTTTCCGGCCGGTGTTCGAGGATCTCCAGATCGGCATGGCTGTGGACATCGATAAAACCGGGGGCAACCACCTGGCCCGAGCAGTCGGTGATTTCCATATCGGGGGTGGGGGCAATGGTTCCAACGTCTTTTATTTTTTCGCCGTCGATCAGAACGGAGGCTTTTCTCTGGGGATTTCCGGTGCCATCTATGAGGGTACCGTTGTGCAAGAGGATCATTTTTATCTCGTGATTTTAGTAAATTATCAACTCTTAAACCAAATCGATGGACGGTTGAAGGGGAGGGGGACCTGGCCAGCTTTTTGTCCCGGCGTTAATCAGGGTCTTTGTTTGCAGCCTTTGCCGATCTCCGGCGCTGCTTCGGTGCAAACCCATCCCCTGCTTTCCCCTCAACTCCGGAGTCTGTATCTCGTTGAATAATTTAAAGTACTAAACTACGGTGCTGAGCAGTTGTAATCAAGGTGAACATGCGGGTTGTGTGGCGTGCCTATTTGGGGCATATTGTCAATCGATGTCATCTATTATTATCTGGCTGAAAAGGAGAGTTTTCGATTATGAAAAGGGTAGCCAAGCCGGAAGGTCAATTCAACGTAGTTATCGAGGAGGTGGATGTACCGAAAATCGGCTCTACGGAGGTTTTGATACGGACGGAATGCACCCTGATCAGTCGGGGGTCGGAGATCTGGCGGCGCTACATCCGGCCCGAGGCCATCGCCCACAGTTCGATGGGTTATTCTCTGGTTGGCACCCTGGTGGAGGTGGGCGCAAAGGTGAGCGGATTGGCGCTGGGCGACCGGGTAGCTGCCCTGGCGCCACACGCCGAGTACGTGGCGGTGGAGGCCGTAGAGCCGCGCAATCGGCCGAGCGTCGTTTTGCTGCCGCCGACGGTTTCCAGTGAGATCGGTACTTTCTGGCCGCTGGCCACCAGTTCGGTGTTGTGGATGTGGCAGACGCAAGCCGGGGCTGAAGATACAATGGTTATCCTTGGTCAGGGGCTGGTGGGCAGCGGTTGTATGCAGGTTGCCAAAGCAGAGCAGATGGGGCGCGTTATTGCCGTAGATGCACTGCCGTTGCGCTGCGAACTGGCGCGCCAACTGGGAGCCGACGAGATAGTCGACGCGGGGGTGGAGGATCCAGTCGAGGCCGTCCAGGGGCTAACGGAGGGCCGTGGGGCCGATATCGTGGTGGAAGCAGTGGGGGGGCGAGCCGGTGCCAGGGCTTTTGTCCAGGCCCAGGACATGGTCAAACGGGGCGGTTTGCTGCAGGTGATCGGACTCTATGAAGATGAACCCTTGCCGCTGGATTCCAGCAAGATACAAGGGCGCCGTTTAATCGGCGGTTACCTGGACCCAGGGCGGCGTCCCAAAGGTTCGGAGCGGGCTCTGCAACTGTTGGCAGAGCAACAGATACAGATGCAGAAGATGATTACGCACCGCTTTCACTTTACCGAAGGTGCCGCTGCATTTGAATTGCTTTATAACAGGCTGGAGGAAACCATGGCCGTGTTGCTGGTATGGGGAGAATGAAATGGCTGCTAGGATCGGCAAACTTTTTCGCGCGCCCTATGGCGTGCCCAATGCTCTGCAGGTGACTGACGAGGGACTTTGGATCGTAGATCAGATAAGCGACCGGGTCGCTCTAATCGAAATCGCCGCTCCTTCGGAGTACGGGGTCACCAGGGAAATTCGGGAAATTGCCACCGAATCTTCCAATACCAGCGGCCTCGCCATCGGCGCCGGGGCACTATGGCTGGCAGCCAATGGGCCGGGGACGCTGTGGCGCGCCTTGCGTGCGAGCGATGCCGAGCCGGGACGGGGAGAAATCATAGTGGTAGATCCAGCTAAGGGCGGGACCTTGCAGCGCTATCCGGTGCCGGGTGGAGGCGGAGTTCACGGTATAGAATACGATCACTACGAGGAAGGTTTTTTGTGGCTGACTACCCTCAAAGATCAGACCTTGAGCAAGATGCGGATTGCGGATTGGTCGGTGCAGCACGTCTTGCCCTTGCCCTACGGCCGCGCCCACGGGGTGGTGCGGGTGGAGGATGGCATCTGGGTGGTGCACACCGCGGATAGGGTCATTGTTAAGTTGGATCTAGAAAATGGGGCAGAACTGATGCGGATCACGGTGCCGGAATTCGAGCCTCAGCCGCACGGGCTTTCAATTCTTGGAGGGGATCTTATTTATTGCGACGCCACCTCCGGCTGGGTGGTTCGCGTAGAGGTCGGTGCTGAAACTGAGTGAGCTTGCGCGTCCAAGTGGAGGAAAATGAGGATGGTTGTTGAACTGGAAGCCAGCAAGGAAAGCGTTGTGGTGCTCTACAAGGGAGGGCGATTGCCCTCCTGGGAAGCCCTGAGTCCGGAAAAGCGTCGGGATTACGAGCAGCAACACGTGGATTTGATGCTCTCCCTAGCCCGGGAATACAGCATGCTGTCGCTGGAGGGCTTCAGGCTAATGGGGCCGCAGCAGGCGTGGATGCGGTTCTGGACTATAGAGTTTCCCGATCTGGAGGGGGCAGAAGCTTGGATCGAGGCCGAGATGGCTCCTCCCTACGGGGTTTACGGCTACTACGAGTATTATATTGCCCGGCGTTGGGCACCGGATTATTTTTCTACCTGGGTGGCGAACCCACCGGTTGCAAAAGGTGCTGCAGCCAGGACCGATCCGCATGAGATTCCGGTTTTGGATGTGGACCGCGACAGTGTCATAGTCCTGCTCTTCGGGCGCATGAATCCCGGTGCGGAAGTGGCCTCCCCCGAAGAGCGCGGCGACGAGGAACACATAGAATTGATGCGGAGTGTGGCCCGGACCTACGGATTGATGCGTCTGGAGGCGTTCAAATTAATAGGGCCACAGGCCGAGTGGCATCGCTCCTGGATAATCGAGTTTCCCACGCTACAGGGAGCCGAGGCCTGGATACAGGGCGAAGTAGCTCCCCCTCACGGCAACTATTATACCAAGGTGATGTACCTGGCCCGCAAGTGGGCCCCAGACTATTTTGCGCGCTGGGTAGAGACTTAAGATAGCCAGCTTGGAATGGGGCTGGCGCACTCTTTGCAAAACTCTTTCCAAAAAATAAGGAGAGCATTTCATGGCCCATAATTTCAAACAACTCACGAACTATATCATCGACATCGGGGCGGCCCAGGTTGGACATACGGAAAAGACTTACCTTGCCCATGCCATAGGGGTGTATCGCGATATGCAATCCTGGGGCAGTGAAGAAGATCTCTGTCTGGCGGCCCTCTTTCACTCTATTTACGGCACTGAGTTATTTCAGGATTTTACTCTGCCCCTGGAGCGCCGGGGAGAGGTGAGAGCACTGATCGGGGAGCGCGCCGAGTATTTGGCCTACTTGAATTGTGTCATGGATCGGGCGACTTTCGATGCCGGGCTGGATCAAAGTGAGGGGCCGTACCGGTTGCGCAATCGCCTGAATGGCGAGGAAATCGAATTGGACGCAGTTGATTACGATGATTTGTGCCGTTTGCATTTGTGCGACTGGCTCGAGCAGGCCCCCCGGGTCGCCGATTATCTGAATTTTGGGCGCAATCCGCAGTTTCGCAAAATGGCCGAGCGGGTCGGGGAGGTAGGACTGGAGGCTTACGAGCGCGTCTTCCCCCTGGTAAACGCCTAGGATTTTGAGGAAGACTTTTTCTGTTCTGCCCGTTTTTTGAGCTGCCAGTAGCTCCCGATGTTTTGCTAAAACGGCTAGCGCTGCAGGGCAAAAAAAACCTCGGTAAAATTGATGAGTTTAATTTTAAGGCCACTGGTTTTTAT
>CAXFTV010000461.1:0-4865 GCA_964005845.1 uncultured bacterium | reverse complement strand
GGTTCCCCTAGACTACCCAATAGCTTTTGGGTTGGTTGGTTTTGCAGATTGGGGACCCCTAAAAATGGGGGCGGATGGAAGGGGGGTAGTTTTAAGTGCCCGAATACGCTTGGTTGCGGGTGTTATGGTTGGAAACGGTCTTCGTTTCCTGGCCCATTTTTCCTCGGGAGTTATTTTCTGGGGTCAAAATGCTCCCCCGGGGCAACCCGTTTGGCTTTATTCCCTTATTTATAATGCTAGCTATATGGTTCCCGAGACCATAATTACAATCCTTTTCTTGCAATTCCTGCTTTCCCGGTCATTATTATCTCGGACAATGGAACGGGGCAATTCATAATTACAAATTTGGAATTGGCGGCTTTTTTTATGATTTCATTGGGAATAAATAGCCCAGTTGGGGAAAAAAGTCCAAGAAGGATATTTATAGGGAACTAATACTACCACCGCAATATATAGGTCTATTGACCGGGATTTATCCAGGATGAAGTGGGTGGAATGCCGGGGCCGCTTTTCAACTGGGCGCAAATCTTAAGGCACGCTTATTGCTCTAAGTTAGATCGGAGAGGTTTGTCGTCTATGATCCTGTTTATCCAGATCGATCAAATACTCAGAGGCGGTTGTTATGAATAAGGAAGATTTACGGGAAATTTCTAGCCATTTAGAAGCGCTGGATTCTCTAGCTAAACTTTTTAATAATTTATGGTTTAGCCAAATAAAAAAAGAAGTTGTGGACGAAAAAGTAAAGGCCTATTTGCTGGTTTTTGAAGATGCTTTTCCAGCGATGAATCACGTTGTTGAATACGTCCGGCGAAGCAGCGAATTGTTGTCTTCAGGGCATTTGGAAGAGCTTCAAAAAGAGTTCGAAAACTTGAGTCGAAAGCTGTTGAATCGGGATGTAGATATTATTGGCAATAGCGTGGATAAAGAGGAATCCCCAGGCGAATTCGAGGGACAGGAGTCAATCGAATCTCTTTTTGACAACCAGGATTCCGGCCCTGGCGAGGATTTGGCTAGTGGTGAGGACCTCGAGGGGTTATTGAATAAGCATTCTAGGGTGGGGGCAGATTTAGCTGAAGACAATGTGGATTCTCTTTTGAGCCCAGAGGAAAGTAAAGAAGAAGATTTAAGCGCTCTTTGGGACGAAGATCCAAATGAGGGTGAAGAGGAGGAGGAGGAAGAGGAGATTGGCGAGGCGGAAGATGATTTAGACGCGCTTTTGGACGCAGAGGCTGAGGAAGAGGATACGGGCGAGGCGGAAGATGATTTAGACGCGCTTTTGGAGGCAGAGGCTGAAGAAGAGGATACTGGCGAGGCGGAAGATGATTTAGACGCGCTTTTGGAAGCAGAGGCGGAGGAAGAGGATACGGGCGAGGCGGAGGTTGATTTTGATGCGCTCTTGGACGCAGAGGCGGAGGAAGAGGATTCTGAAGAAGAGCTGGTTGAAGATGAGCTCGAAGGACTTTTTGAAGAAGAGTCAAGTGATTCAATTGAAGATGATGACCTGGATCCCGACGAAGTGATTGATGGGGGCGAAGATGAGGCCTCCGAAGAGGAGGGAATAGGCATTTCCGATGATGAAATGGCTGCTTTGCTCGACGAGGAAGAGGAGGAGGAGACACCCAAAAGGCCCAAGAAAGGGCCGCCCAAAGCCGCTGCTAAAAAAAAGGTAAAAAACAAGAAAAATAAAAAACCAGATCGCGGAAATGAAGACGAGGGGATCAATCAAGATGAGATTGATGCACTTTTCGGTTAGGTAATTTAAATATTCAGTTGATAAACGGGGTCGGAATAAAAAGCCGCCCCCGTTTTTTGTTGCCAGGTCTTTGAGCTCTTCAGGGCCTAACTTTTGAAAGCAGTGGCAATTAAGGGAAGACACTAAGAGATACTTGCAGATTTGACGGCTCTTGAATAAATTTAAGAGCTATTCCCAAAACAGATGGAAATTCTTACCCGAGAAAAATGAATGGCTTATAGAGCCTGGTTTCAGTGTCTGCATTGCCAGGGTGAGCAGTACCCCCTAAGCGAAATTGTCTACGCTTGCAAGAACTGTGGCGGCCTTCTCGAAGTTTGCCATGATTTGGAAGCATTGCGGAAGTCTTCGCCCTATGCCTGGATGAGACTTTTTGACCAGCGCTACATGCGTACTGAAGTGCCCTACGGAAGCTCGGTCTGGGGCAAAAAGGAGATCGTCTGTCCGGTTGTAGATAATGAAAATATAGTTTCTATGTACGAAGGTGGGAGCAATCTTTTTAAAGCCGAACGGCTGGGCAGGGAGATCGGCGTTGAAGATCTTTGGATAAAGCAATGCGGCAATAGTCATACCGGTTCCTTCAAAGATTTGGGAATGACCGTCCTCGTATCCATGGTAAAACAAATGATTGCCGAAGGTCAAAATATTCCTGCCGTTGCCTGTGCATCTACGGGCGATACCTCAGCTGCTCTGGCAGCCTATGGCGCCGCAGCCGGAATTCCTGCTATTGTCTTCTTGCCGAGGAACAAGGTCTCGCTGTCGCAACTTATTCAACCCATTGCCAATGGGGCTTTGACTCTTTCACTGGATACGGATTTCGATGGCTGTATGGATCTGGTAAAAAAAGTTTGCGGCAATGAAAATATTTATTTGGCCAATTCCATGAATTCCCTGAGAATAGAAGGGCAAAAGACCATCGCCGTTGAACTGGTGCAGCAAGACGATTGGTCGGTGCCCGATTGGGTTGTCATACCGGGGGGAAATCTGGGCAACGTTACCGCTTTAGGTAAAGGTTTTTCCGAAATGCAGGCCATGGGCATCATTGATCGGTTGCCGCGGCTTGTGGTTGCCCAGGCGGCACATGCAAATCCCCTTTATTTGAGCTTTATGGATGATTTCAAAACCTTTGAATCGCAGAAGGCGCAAAAGACCCTGGCCAGTGCTATACAGATAGGCAATCCGGTTAGTTTTGAGCGGGCCCAGCGGACTTTGCAAAAGTTTAAAGGGATTGTCGAACAGGCAACCGAGAACGAATTGGCCAATGCCGCGGCGCGGGCTGACCGCACCGGCCTATTCACCTGTCCTCATACGGGGGTGGCTTTGGCTGCTCTTTTTAAACTGGTTGATCGAAGGCAGATCTCTCCAACGGAAAAGGTATTGGTGATTTCTACTGCACACGGTTTGAAATTCCCCGATTTTAAGATAGACTATCACAAAGATGATCTTGCAGAGTTTGGGGTAAGTTCTCGTTTCAGCAATCGGCCCTTAGAAGTTGAGGCAACCTATGAGAAGGTGAGGTATGCAGTTCTAAGTGCACTTGAAAAAGGCTAAAATGAATAGCGAAAAAAAAGATTTTAAAGGTTTTTCGACCAGCTCGGTTCACGGTGGGGAACAACGCGAAAAATATGCTCAATCGCTGACCAATCCCATCGTCCAAACTGCTACCTATGTATTTGACGATTTAGATGAAGTCGATGCCTATACGGCCGGTGAGCGGCAGCATTTTGAATACGGCCGCTATGGCAATCCCACTCAGAAGGTTGCCGAGAATAAAATCGCTGCATTGGAAGGGGCGGAGGCGGCACTTCTATTCCCAACGGGAATGAGTGCAGTGACGACCGTTCTTCTGGCCATGCTTAGGAGCGGCCAGCATCTAATCATTATGGAGGATTGTTATCGCAAGACCACTCAGTTTTGCAATCTGGTGAAGAAATTCGGTATTGAGAGCACTTTTGTGCCCCCCGGGGATTTTGCCAAATTGGAGGAGGCCATACAACCCAATACCCGGATTATACTGACTGAATCACCCACCAATCCCCATCTCCACGTGGTAGATTTGGAAAAACTGGTACCCTTTGCTCGCCAGCGGCGCTTGAAGGTCTTGATCGACAGCACGTTTGCCACTCCTATTAACCAGCGGCCACTCGAATTCGGTGTGGATCTGGTCATTCACAGTGCCACCAAATATCTGGCCGGTCACAACGATCTCATGGCCGGCTGTATCTGTGGTCCAGGGCCTCTGGTCGCCGCCATAAGGGACTTTCAAAAAGTAACGGGTGGAATTATCGAACCGCATGGGGCATTTTTGCTAATTCGGGGCTTGAAAACCCTGGCCCTGCGGGTGGGCCAGCAGAATAAATCTGCCCAGGATATCGCCCAGTACCTGGAGGGCAACGAAAAAGTGAGGCAGGTTTACTATCCTGGTCTCGCCAGTCACGTCGACTATCAGGTTGCCCTGGCGCAGATGAAAGGATTTGGCGGAGTAGTGAGCTTTGATATAGATGGGGACCTTGAACGGGCCCGCCGTTTCATTCACAATTTGAAAATACCCTTTATTGCACCCAGCCTGGGAGGGGTTGAAACCCTAGTCTCGCATCCAGCGTCGGTATCGTACTACGATTTGAGCAGGGAAGGGCGTCTGGCGATTGGTATAAAAGATGAGTTAGTCCGGTACTCAGTGGGCATAGAGGATGTGGATGAGCTAATCGAGGATATCGATCAGGCACTAAAAGGGATCTGAGTTTTACAGATTTAGATTGGCCAGGAGGATTGTCCAGGGTAAAGAATCTACTCTGCGGTACAAGTTTTCATCACAGGTTACCGCCTGGCAGCGCATTTCAGCTCCCAGGGCAATAAAACAAGCAGCGTAGAGGCTGATATTGTGTTCGAATGCCACCTGGCTTGCCTTTTTGGCGATTTGATGGCTATAGGGCACAATATTAATATGCATGTATTTCAGGCTTTCCAGCGCATCGGTAATTTGCTCCTGGTCGAAAAGAGCGCTTTCCTTGAGGGTGTGAATAAGTTCGTAGACTGATTGGTCTAAGACCAGCAGTTCAACCGTTTCGTCGAGATGTTCGGCTCTCAAGCGCAGGGCCCGTTCCGTTTCCTGGTC
>CAXFTV010000460.1:0-6470 GCA_964005845.1 uncultured bacterium | reverse complement strand
GGCAAGCGCGCTGAGCTGTGCGGCGGTAACCTGGGAAAGAAGGGTGATGAAAAAATTGTTCCTGAGCTGTTGCCTGGTGCTGGTTGTAGCCAGCATCGGCACCATGCTGACGGAGCCGAATCTGGACAGCCAGGTGCCGGTGATTTATTGGGCGACTGACCCCAATCCGGCGCGCCTCGAACAGGTGGATAAATTCCACCTCTGGCTGGTAGAAAATGGTCACACTACCGCAGCGGGCGAGCCGGTCGTCGAACTGCGCCTGGAAACGGTCAGCGCTGATCGCAAAGGAGTCATTCAGGGCGTTTCGGGTGTGGCCGCCGATATCATGGATTGCAACATTCCCTGGTATCATTCGATTGGCCTGCTGGCAGATGTAACAGATGCAGCGAATCAGTACGGCTTTGGCATTGATCACACCTACCGGGCACTTGAGCCCTTGCTTAGCGTCGATGGCCGCCAGTACGGATTTCCCTGCAATGTCAACGTCATGGGACTGTGGGTAAACATTGACACCTTCGAGAAGCTCGGGCTGTCGCCACCGCCCACCAACTGGGACTGGGAGACCTTTGAGCGCATCGGCCGGGAATTCGTCGCGCGCGCCAATCCCCCTGGAGAGCGACAGACCGCCTTTTTCGTCAATAACATCGAACACCCCTATATGATACGCGCGCTGCATCGCAGCATGGGCGCTTCGGAGTTCAACGAGACCTTGACCCGCTCCGGTCTGGGGCACGAGGGATTCGCGGGCACGCTGGCGCGAATACACAAGTGGACATACGCAGATCATATCGCCGCCAGTGCCGCCGAAGAGTCTGCATTTGCGGCCGAGTCGGGTTATAGCGGCGCCGCCATGGCACTTTTCAACCGCGGCAACTACGGCATGTACTCAATTGGCCGCTGGTGTCTGATTCGCCTGCGCCAATTCGACCCCCCCCCCCGGGTCGGCGTCAGTCATTTCCCCTACAATCATTTTCCCAATGCTGTGATTGGCACCCGGGCCGCCGGGGTCTATGCCGGTTCCCCACATGTAGAGAAGGCCAAACTCTTTCTCGCCTATCTGGCGAGCGAGGCGTACAACTACCAGATCGTAACCTCGGCCGACGCCCTGCCGCCCAATCCGCAGTTCACCCGTATTGGTGAATACTTGCGACCTGCGGAGTTCCCCAACGAGTGGGGGGGCCACGAGATTCCATCCACTGGTGCCGAAACGATCGCCATCGCCACTTCGGTCAGTCCCTTCGTGCCCGCCGCTACGGTCGAGCGCTACAAGAAAAAGGCGCTCGACGAAGTGATGGCCGATCTGGTGACCCCTGCGGAGGCGGCAAGCGAAGCGGCGCGTCGCATCGATGAAGAGATCCGGCTCACCCTGAAAGAAAGTCCCAAACTGCAGCGGAAATTCGCCAAATACAGTGCCTTACAGGAGCAGATCGATCGCTACCGCGGCGAGGGGAGAAAGGTGCCCCTGGAGTGGATCAAAAACCCCTTTCACCAGCGCTATTATCTGTTCAAGGGATGGGCAGAGGAGTCGCTAAGTGAATAAGAGCATGCGAAAACTGGCCATCGGCCTGGGTTTTCTCGCCCCAAACATTCTGGGTTTTCTCATCTTTATCCTGGGGCCTCTCATCTTTAGCTTATTCCTGGCTTTTACCAACTGGGATCTGCGCCTGCACAACATGTTCAAGGACGAGCCACTGCAATTCGTGTTGCTGGAAAATTTCGTGCGTCTTTTCGATGACCCCGACTTCTGGCAATACCTGGGGAACACACTTTTCCTGATGATGGCCATCCCGTTCTCAATTGCGGGCAGCCTGCTGGCGGCTATCTTCCTTAGTCAGGATATGCGCGGTGGCAGCAACTGGGTATGGCAGCGGCTGATTGCCAGCGCCGGTCTGATCTTTGGGCTGGGGTGTCTGGTCGCCGCTGGTGCGGGCGTTTCCGCCATGATACTCCTAGTCGGTGGTCTGGCCAGCCTGATCCTCGTCGGCGGCACGCTGGGGGGAACCACCGTGTACCGCACCCTGTTCTTCATGCCGCATTTCACCTCTGGGGTAGCAACTTACATACTCTGGAAAAAACTCTATAATCCCAGTACCGGGCCGATAACCAACGCCCTGAGGCCGCTGCTGGAAAGTATCGGCAATGTGGTCGGCGTTTTGCCCGACGCCGGGGTTCAGAGCGGCGCCTGGATCTGTGCACTGTCAATCCTTTTCTTATTTGGTCTGGGAATTAAAAAGCTCTACGCATCCTGGAGGGACGGAGAACTGGGCACCTCGGCCGTTCTCCTGGGCAGCGCTTTTTTGGTTTTGCCGCCGCTTGCAGCGCTCCGCTGGTCTGCACTACCGCAGGTGGCCTTGCCCTTGGCCGGAGGCGCCCTGATTGCCCTGTTCGTCCTGGCCGCAAAAACTCTCCGGGGCAGGGATTATCCATGTCAGCACAGTGAGGGCCTGGGCAATGGTCTCATGCTGGGTGCGGTGCTGATGGTGGCCCAGTTCGTATTTCTTGGCCTGGGCAATCTCTTCTTTCATCTCCCGGCCATGGCCGCCGAGGGCCTTGAACCGCCCGACTGGCTGACCGATTACAACTGGGCCAAGCCTGCACTCATGTTCATGGGCCTGTGGGCGGCCGTTGGGTCGAACAATATGCTGCTTTATCTGGCGGGTCTGACCAATGTTCCCAGCGAACTCTACGAAGCTGCCCAGGTAGACGGAGCTTCGCCCTTCCAAAAATTCTGGCACGTCACCTGGCCCCAGTTGGCTCCGATCACTTTCTTCATTGTCGTCATGAGCACTATTGGCGGTTTGCAGGGAGGTTTTGAAATGGCGCGGGTCATGACTAAGGGTGGCCCAGCGGGAGCGACGACTACCCTTAGCTATTTTGTCTACAATGAAGGTTTCACCACCGGACGTCTGGGATATGCTGCCGGCATTTCCTGGGCGATGTTTGCATTGGTATTTTCGCTGACCCTTTTCAACTGGAAATTCGGCAATCGCCAGGTAAACGACTGATATGTCAAATCGCACTGCCCAGCTGGTCGAAAATCGGACCCGGAGCTTCATGCGGCAGAAGCTGTTCTCGACGGGCCTTCTCCACATTGTCCTGACCCTGTTCAGCCTCAGTTTAGTACTTCCCTTCGTTTGGATGGCACTTACAGGTTTAAAGGCGCTTGATGAAATCGGTCTCGAGAGCTGGATTCCCAGCCATTTCGTCTGGGGCAACTACCCGGAGGTCTTTGCGACCGAGGGGATACAGTTCGGCCGTTGGTACTGGAATAGCATATACGTCGCCGCCGCGGTGACTTTCCTGCAGGTCTTCACCAGTTCTCTGGCCGCTTTCAGCTTTGCCCGGCTGCAATGGCCGGGGCGCGATAGAGTCTTCTTGCTCTACCTGGGTACCATGATGCTTCCCTGGCTGGTGATGATGGTGCCCAACTACCAGTTGATGATCAAGCTAAGTATAGTAGATACCTACTGGGGGCTGATCATTCCGGCTTCTTTCAGCGCCTTCGGCACTTTTTTACTGCGTCAATTCATGCTGGCCATTCCCGCTGAGATCGATGAAGCAGCCGAGATCGACGGCGCCAGCAAGTGGCAGCTCTACTGGGATGTGATTCTGCCGCTGGCCCGGCCCGGGCTGATAACTCTGTCGATCTTCACTTTCATAAGCAACTATCACAGTTTCTTCTGGCCTTTGGTGATGATGAAGAGCGTACACCGCTACACGCTGCCCATCGGCCTGCTCTTTTTCGATTCTACCCAGGGCCAGCAGACCAACTTGCTGATGGCGGCGATAACCATGTCGGTGGTTCCGATGATACTTATCTTCGTCCTGCTGCAGCGCCACCTGGTGCGGGGCATCCAACTCGGAGCAGTTAAAGGATGATAGCAGATTAAAAATATTGCGGTGTGCCGGTCGGTCTCGCTAAGGGCCGTCCTGGTGGGACTGGGTTGCTGTCTGGCGCTTGCCATTGGCGAACCTTTTGGCGTGCTGGTATTGCACGGATCGCCGCTGGCCGCTGATTTTTCCACTGGAGTGGCCCTTTTCCTTTTTTTTCTACTGACGGTACTGATAAATCCCATCGCCAGGTTGTTGACGGGGTCGCGCTTGCAACGCGGCGAACTGGCCACTGTGTACATCATGATGATCGTGGCTGCGGCGATCCCTTCCTGGGGTTTGACCATGAATCTGATTCCCCTGATGGGAGGATTCTTCTATTATGCCACAGTTGAAAACGAGTGGTCTTCTGCGATAATTCCCCATTTGCCCCAGTGGCTGGTCCCGGGGGACCAGGGGGGAGTGCGAAAACTCTTTGAAGGCAACTCGCTGGGTGAGGGCGTGCCGTGGGAGATCTGGAGAGAGCCGCTGCTGGCCTGGTGCTTATTCGTCGTTAGCATCTACTTTATAACCCTCTGCCTGTTAGTGGTTTTGCGCAGACAGTGGATCGAGCGCGAGCGCTTACCTTTCCCTCTTGCCATCCTGCCCTTGGAAATGAGTGAGCAGCAGGAGGGTCGCTATTTTTCGGCCTTCCTGCACAACCCGCTGACGTGGATTGGTTTCCTGATTCCGGTGGCGCTCAACAGTATTAACGCATTGCACTCCTACTTCAATTTTATTCCGCCAATTAACCTCAACACTTCTCTATTGATCCTGCGCAATTCCGTCAGTGTAGTCTGTACACCCCGTTTCGAGGTCATAGGCCTTTCCTACTTGCTGAGCCTGGATGTTTCTCTGGGTATATGGTTTTTTGCTTTTATCGCCCATTTGCAAAATGGCATCGAGCACATGCTGGGCTGGAGCATCGGACCGGTCCAGCCTTATTCCGATCCGGCTTCTCCCAGCGTCGCACATCTGGCCCTGGGAGCGCTGTTTTTCTTGGTCGGCGCCAGCTTTTGGAACGGTCGGCTTCATCTGGCCAGCGTGATGCGCAAGGCCTTCCGCGGCGATCCGAAAATTGACGATAGGGACGAACTCTTCTCGTACCGGACCGCCGTGATTGGCGCGCTGGTGGGGTTTATATTCGCCCTGGCCTGGCTTCTGGTAGCCGGTTTGAATCCGATAACGGCATTCGTTTTTCTGCTCGCGAGTCTGGTGATTTTTGTCGGTCTCGCACGCATCATTTCTCAGACTGGCCTGGCCTACTGCCGGGCGACTGTCGCGGCACCCGTTTTTACCGTAAATACGCTCGGTTCCTCGCTGGTGGGCCCAGCGGGTCTATCTATCCTCGGACTCAATTTCGCCTGGGCGGCGGATATTCGTACTTTTGTCATGGCTTCGGCTGCTACTGGCCTGAAAATAGCGGAAACACTGAAGCTCGATTCCCGGCGCTTGTTCTGGGCGATTCTGGGCGCTATTGCAATCACCCTGGCTGGCTCCATCTGGACCGTTACCACGCTGGCTTATACCTATGGAGGCATCAACCTGGTAGGATGGTTCTTCAACGGACTGCCCAACTTTGTTGGCAACTGGATAACCGGCAATATCAATACCCCCCAATCAGTACATGTCTGGCATTTGGGCTTTACCGGCTTTGGGGCTGTATTAATGGGCTTTATGACCTATATCAAAAACCGTTTTTTAGCTTTTCCCCTCCACCCCATCGGCATGACCCTGGGACTAACTGCTCCCGTGCATCGGGTGTGGTTTTCGGTCTTCATTGCCTGGCTCCTCAAGGCTTTCATCCTTAAGTACGGCGGTGCAAAACTATACCGGAATCTGCGCCCGTTCTTCTTGGGACTGACACTGGGAGCATTTACCTCGGCGGGGTTCTGGCTGATAATCGATTTCATCTTCGGCATGACCGGTAATGCTTTTACTGTCGGCTGAACTCCTGTTGGGCAAGGGATCATCTCGTCCTGGCGTTGAATTTAAGGTGCCTGAAAAATGCCCGGCCTGGATTGCCCCACCCTTAGGAGCAGTGCGAAGCCCAGATTGGAGTTTTGAGACCGTTTGGTCTCGACTCCGCCCGATTTGTCCGCCTTTAGTGCAGCCCCTAAAGTGCTCTATCAGCGGCCAGTGATACCGCGGCTAGAAGATTTTCTCTGCAGTCCGCGTCAATCTTTCCTCTGGCCTTCGGGCACCTTGGCAAAGTCACCGGGCTCGTAGCCGATGGCCTGGCGGCCGTGTTCCAGGTCGTATAGGGGCCAGTCGCTGTCGGAAACCCCGAAAACTACCTCATATTTGACCCCGGGATGAATGATGGCGCGCTCGAAGACCCGGACGCAATCTCCATGGCTGAGGTGGTGCGGGTGCTCGGGCTGGTCGCGTTCGGGGTTAAAATTGCCGATGCGTACGCACACTACTTCCATATCGTATTGGTGGGCGTAGGAATAGCCTATGGATTCGCCAAAGATCTTGCTGATGGTATAATGTCCCACCGGTTTGGGGATCAGATCAACAGTGCGCCGCATCCCCCTGGGGTAGGGGCCCAGCACGCCGGCGCGGCTGGCGTAAGCAATGCGCTTAACCCCGTTCTG
>CAXFTV010000459.1:0-4885 GCA_964005845.1 uncultured bacterium | reverse complement strand
TGATGATCGCCCGCCACAAATTCGTCTGGTGGCCCTTCCATCCCCTCGGCTTTGCCGTCAGTATGGGATGGGCGATGGCCAATATTTGGTTCTCCGTCTTTCTCGCCTGGATGATAAAGATACTGGTGCTGAAATACGGAGGACCCGCCCTGTACAAGAAGACCAGACCATTTTTCCTCGGGATTGTCCTTGGCCAATTCGTGCTGGGAGGGGTGTGGTTGATCATCGATGGCTTAACCGGTATGGTCGGAAACCGCATTCCGGTATATTGAACAGCTGCGCCCAAACCACACAACTATTGTGAGGCTTACAACGTGGCAGATTTGAAAGTCGCCGTCATCGGCTGTGGTGGCCACGCCCAAGAACACTTCAGCATGATCGCCGCCGAACCCCGCTTGCACCTGGCTGCCATCGCCGAAACCGACGGCGAAAGGCTGGCGCAGAATCGCCGTGATTGGAAGCCCGAACAAAGCTTCTCGGACTACCGCCAGCTGCTAGATACCTGCGATTTGGACCTCGTCTACATCTGTACCATGCCTGGCCCCATCCTCCCCATCGTTCTCGACTGCCTGCAGCGCGACCTGCACACTGCGGTGGAAAAACCCCCGGGCATGAACTCCTCCGACACCCAAAAAATGGCCGCAGCCGCCAGACGCAGCAAAGGCAAGAATATCGTTTCCTTCAACCGCCGCTACTTCCCCCAGGTCCTGGCCGTCCGCCGCATGGTGCAGGAGCGCGGCGGTCCGGTGCACTGCGCCGCCACCTACAACAAGGACCTCGACCTTATCGGCTCCAAAGCCTGGTCTCACCTCACGCCTCCCTCGATTATCTGCGACGCCATCCACCACGTCGATCTGCTGCGCTGGCTGGCCGGCCGCACGCCCACGGAAGCGGCCCTACCCACGGCGGTCTACTCGGTAATTGAACAAGGCGAGCGCGACGGAGCCAAGCGCCAAAACGCCATCATCCACTTCGATAGCGGCGCCTTTGCCACCCTGATGAGCCACAGCGGCGTGGGGCAGCGCATCCGGCGCGCCGAAGTGCACGCCGAGGACTTTTCCGCCTACCTCGACATGAACGGAATACCTCAGTGCGAACTCTACCAGGCCGCGTATCAGGGTGCGGACCAAAACGCCCGCGGAGAGGCCTACCAGGGCGCATTGGACCTGGCGCCGATCGGTGGCCCCGACTTCGACGAAACGCGCCACTTCGTCGACTGCATTCTCGACGAAAAGACGCCCTGGTCCACCCTCGACGACGCCGTCCACACAATGCGCCTGGGCGAGGCCATCGGCCGCGGTCACAAAGGCGCGATTTGATCTTGAAGATTTCTTTGGCGGATTGCGGGAAAATTACTAACTTTCAGGATCCGCACGGGAAAACCCTGGGCAATTAGTTTCGGAAAAGCCTACTGCAAGTGAATACTTTTATTAGATCTCCCGCGCCCTGCGGCGCGGCATCTCTCCTCTCCCTCTTCCTCGCTGCTGAAGGGCGCCGTCGCAATATGGCGATGCGAAATTGCCGCTGGCTAGCGCCTCTCGTCCGCTCCGGACTCAAACTCATGTGCCTTGTACACCTTCTGACTCCACCCGCGAACCTGTGCGCACATGAGGACGAGGACACCCCGGAGAGGCCCCGGTTGGGCTCGCAGCGGCTACTGCCGAATCAGCCCTTCGTGGGACGTTTTGACGAAATCCGCTACAACAACTACGGCTCGGTTGAATATCCCCGGCGCCCCCCCTTCACCACCAGACTGCGGCCATTCTACAGCATCCTGGGAGATCCCCTTATCTTCGGTTCCGAGGCCATTGACTGGATCGAGCGCCGAGGCCACGGCACGCAGTCCGGGTTTACCAGCCTGGACGAGGTCCGCTTCCACGGCGAAGTGCCTGCGGATTTGGAAACCAGAGATTTTAGAGGCGTGCTGAACCCCAGGCGCAACCTCTACGCCAGCTACCGCGAACTTTTCAACTACGTGATCGTGGCCGCGGACGGCACGGACGCCTGGCAGTCCCGCATCATCTACGGCGACGAAATCCACACCAAATTCACGCCGCTGACGCTGAATCTGTCGAACTTCAACGGCGTGCGCTTCGACCTGGGCACCAAAGGGGATGCGTTCTCGGCGGTGTTCTCGCGCATCCACGGGCCCCTCAGTTTGGGCGACATAGAAGCCGATCACCCGCTCAAAGCCAAGGCGATGCTGCTTGGCCTGCACTACGAACGCCAGGTGGGCTTTCTCCACTTTGGAGGAACCTTCGTAAATGTCCATCAGTACGAACCGCTGATGGACGATGGGAGCCAGTCGCTTAAAGGCGTGCCGGGCGCTATGCAGAATGCACCGACTCTTATCGCCATCCGCATCTCGGACGATTCGCCGCTGGACGGTAGGGCGGGACCGGCGATCCACCAGGCCAAAGTCTACGTCAACGGCCAGGAGCGGCCCGAGCTGGAGCCCTTCATCGTCCGCCTCTTCAAACGAGGGGACGAACGCCAACCCTATGTCCAGGATCTGCTCAGAAACGGCGAGCGCAAGGCCCTTCCCCCGGTGCCCAACGACTATCAGTCGGTCAACCGGGGGGCGACCTACAGCACCTACGATCCCTATATCGGCTATGCCGGCTTTGACGCCGATCTCTACTACCGGGGCTACGAATTCCCCTTCTGGATAGACCACCTCTACTACCGCGACTTCAAACTCTTCGGTCCGGAACACGAACTCAACCCCGAGCGGTCGGCGGCCGCAGAGCCGATCACCGTGCACGGCGAATTCGCCCACGAGCTGGCCGAAAGATCCGAACTCAACCCCGAGGGTCAATTTCTCGGCCTGCACACGCGGGGGGATCTGCCGCAGAAGTTCGATGGACGGGAATATGGCATCCTCTACGTCGATCTGGAGCCCTTCCGCGAACCGATCCACTCGGTGCAGGTAGACCTGATTCTGGCCAACGACTACCGCATCGAAGTGTCGGAGATCGACCAGGCGGGGACCGACCTGAATCCACCGGGGGCCAACTATAATGAACGCTACCGCTACGCCACCTTTTTCCGCCCGGTCGCGCGCGCCAAGGGCAATCCCCAAAACGGCGAGTTGAAGCGGGTCCGGGTCGAGGTGGGCACGCCCACCGGTCTGAGCCTTTACAGCCTCAATGTCCACGGGGTGCTCAAAGGCTTCCAAATCCAAGCCGAATTCGCCCACAGCAGCCGCTTTTCCCAATACGCCAGCGGTCCACCCGCCCCGCGCTTAGGGCTTGATGCCCTCAGCGTAAACGCCGGCAAGAGGGCGGAACTGCCGGGAAAACGCAGCGCGCTTGGCGACCATGCCTATTATGTCGCGGTGGAGCGCCAGTTCCGTCGCTGGGGGTTCGGGGCGGAGTACTTTTCGATGGGGCCAATGTACAGCACGGAGCTGGGCACCTACCTCGGGCGCGACGAGATCGATTTTCTCGGCAACCCGATCTCCTACAACAATACTACGATCCACCGGCTGGTCGAAGACAACGACGACAAAGACCGCTTCCCCGACAGCTGGTACAATAGGATATATGGGAATACCCAGGGACAGGCCGATATCGACGGAATTTTCCCGGGCCTAGACGAGGACCGCGACGGCGTACCCGACCACAACCGGAACTACAATAACACCCCGGACTATCTGGAACCCTTTCTCATGTACCACGTGGATCCGCAGACCTACGATTACGGCGCGGATCTCAACCACAACGACTTTATCGACGCCAGGGAAAACGACTGGGAAGCCGACTATCCCTACGACCCCGATCTGGGCGGACTGCATATGTACGGGCAATATAAACCGCTGCGGGGTCTGACTTGGAGCCGGGGGATGATGCGCGCCGAGCAAATCGCCGGCGCCTCACCCAGCAATGTGCACTACACCCGCCTCAGATACGAGCGCCGGGTGCCAACTCTGGGGCGCTTTTTCTCCGAAGCCTCGCTGGAAAAGGTCGAGGACGGGGTGGAAGACCCGCTGAGCGTATACAGCGAAGAGGTCCTCACCCAGGCCCAAAGGCAAGAGCTTTTTCAAACCCCCTCGGTCGAAATCGCCCCTTTCATCGAGCGGCGCCGCGAGGACCCGCTCAACTACCAGAACAGCACCTTCCTGCGTCTGTTTACCGACTCCCGCTGGCAGGCGGTGCCCCACCTCAACGTGCGCAACAAGATCAAATTCGAGATCAACTTCCAGCACGGAGGGGCGTTGTGGGACGGGAGAGAACAGCAAAGCAATCGCCTGAGGCGGCTGGCGATGGTCCACAAAATCGACTACAACTGGGGAATCACCCGCAAGTTCAGCATGTTTTCCGGGTTTAAAGTTCGCTATCTGAAAGAGTGGCGGCAAAAACGCGTTCTGGCCACCAGACACGAGCGCAATTTGATCCCGCTGGTCAAACTGGAATACCGCCTGACCAGAAGAAGTCGCTTCCAGTTCGGGGTTCAGGGATTCGGTGCGATACTGCCCTATACCGTCACCGACCTGATGGATGCCAAGCGCAATTTCGACCAGCGCGACACCGTGCTCATGCTGACCAATGACTCGAACCATTTCGGCTATCTCATTTCGTCCAATATCGGCATTCGTCACCGCGTCAAAGAATTCGCCGACCCGGACGCGAATGCAATAGCGGGAGAGCGGTTCTTTGCCACCTTTATAAATATAATCCTGGGATTTGAGGGCTAACAGCAGGTGGATCTTTCCCTGCCGCTCGAGGAGGAGAGACAATATGTTGAAAATTGGCATGGTTGGTGCGGACAGCAATCATTCTCTGTCCTTCGCGATGGCGTTAAACGTGGAGAAGATCGTTCGCGGGGCTCGGGTGACGCACCTGTTGGGGGAAACAGCTGCCCGGCGAACGAGAGCGGTGGCGGC
>CAXFTV010000458.1:0-9108 GCA_964005845.1 uncultured bacterium | reverse complement strand
TGTTGGCGCAGGGTAAGAAGGTGCGCTGTGTGCGCATGCAGAAGGGGGAGCAGCGCTATGATATTGGGACTCCGCTTTCCTATTACAAGGCCTGTGCCGATTTTGCTATTGCTGATTCGAGATATGGTGAAGAATTTTGTGCTTATCTCCGGCAAAAGTTAGGCGAGATGGCATGAAATTGTCTTTAGACTACGGCCACGATGGCCTGGAAATCGAAGTGCCGGAACGGGCGCAGGTGCTAAAGATGGCTGATATTGCGGGGCTTGAGCGTCTGGAGGAGCGCCTGGAAGAAGCTCTGTGCCGCCCCTTTGGCACCGCTCCGCTGAAGGACTTGGCGGCCGGCCGAAAGGACGCATGCATCGTCATCTCCGATATTACGCGGCCGGTACCCAATGCCATCATTCTGCCTCCTATATTGAGGATTCTTGAAGGGCAGGGAATCGCCAGGGAGAAGATTACCATTCTCATCGGCACGGGGCTTCATCGCCCCAATGAGGGCGGCGAACTGGTTACTCTGGTCGGTGAAGAGATCGCGCGGAATTACCAAATAGTCAATCATAGGGCGCGGGCGCGGGATACCCTGGTCTATCTGGGAGATACCTCGGGCGGAGCACCGATCTGGATCGACAAAGTTTACATGGAAGCCGATTTGAAGATTGCCACCTCTTTGATTGAACCGCACCTGATGGCGGGGTATTCTGGGGGGCGCAAAGCGATTTGTCCGGGACTTATGGGGGTGGATACCATGCGGGTACTGCACGGACCCGAGCTTTTGGCCCACCCCAAAGCGACTGAAGGTGTGATAGTGGGAAATCCTTTTCACCAGCAGGCTCTGGAGGTGGCTCAGAGGGCCGGGGTAGATTTTACCCTCAACGTCGCCATGAATGCACAGCGGCAGGTCACCGGGATTTTTTGCGGCGATTTGGAGGAGGCCCACGCCGAGGGAGTTGATTTTGTAGAGGCGCGGGCGGCGGATTTTGTCTCGGAGCCAGTGGATATCGCCATCACCAGCAGTGCCGGATTTCCCTTGGATCTAACCTATTATCAGGCAATTAAAGGACTTACCGCGATAGCTCCCATAGTAAAAAAAGGTGGAACTATTTTGATCGCAGCGCGTTGTGAGGAAGGCATTGGCAGTGTGGATTTTGAAGAGCTGATTCTGAATACGAGCAGTGCCCCCGCCTTTCTCGAACGGCTCAATGAGCCCGATTTTTTTGCCATTGATCAATGGCAACTCCAGGAACTATGCAAAGTTCTAAACAAGGCCGAGGTGATGCTTTTTGCAGAAGGTATCGGGGAAGAATACAAGGGTAAATTGCTGGTGCATCTCATCTCTTCCATGCAAGAAGGACTGGAAGGGGCATTGCTCAAGCATGGTTCTGATGCCCGCATTGCCGTCGTGCCCAAAGGACCCTATGTGCTCACTCGTATCCGGGAGAAAAACTGATGTGGAAATGGTGCGTTTGGGGGCTCGGCTTTCCCCTCCTGCTGTCCTGGACGGGTTGTGCACAATTGGGAGAAACCCCGATCATTATGGGAGGCGATGAGATTTTTAAAACCGGCGAGCTCACTGGGGACACGACCGCGGTTGCGCCGGCGGCGGGGCAAAAAGATTTAGCGGAGGCGAATAAAAAACGTGGCGGGGTTGTAACCCAAACAGTAGGAGATAGCACGGCGCCACTTTCTCAAACACTCTTATTTGTCCCCTTTAAAGACCTTTCCAAGTACAAAGGTCCCTGGGATATCTATTCTCAAATACCACGTGGGTTGAGCGATACACTGCAGAGCTACGATTTTTTTCGCACCATTCCGATAGACTCCGTTCTGGCGCGTTTGAAGGGCAGGGAATTCAATGGGCGCATCGCCCCCGAAAAGGCTTTATTCTGGGGGCGGGAATTGAATGCCGACTATGTAGTTCTGGGCGAGATAGAAGATTTGAGCATGAAGCGCTTTCGCGCAACTGTGCCAATTGGAGGATATCGCAGTTATCAGGGGATTGCCAGCGTTACCCTCAAGCTTTTCAAGGTTATAGATGGGCGCTCTCATGGAGAAGTTAGAGGCGACGGGGAGACAGACGAAAAAAAATACGGGGTGACTAATCCCGCAGCTTTTGTGAAATTTGAAAAGGAGTACCTGTTACTCGGTGAGCTAGAGTGGGGTTCGGATGAGTTTCATCAGACACTTTTGGGGCAAGCCACGGGCCTCTGCTTGCAAAACCTAGCCGCAGAACTGGCTAATTTGATAAGACCTCCACCCAAGCTAACGGTTTCCGAACCAAAAATAATAGATATTGATGGCGCTCGAGCTTATATTAACATTGGACTGGCTGAGGGGATTCAGAACGGCGACAAGTTTGGGGTGTGGGATGAAGGTCGGGAACTTACAGATCCCGAGACGGGCGTTTTTCTGGGGCGGGCTCTATCCCGCAGGATAGGAGTATTGCAGGTCGAACAGGTTCTTGGGGATCGTCTTTCACTAGTCAAAATAATTAGTGGGCAAGAGAATATTCAAAAAGGGTATCTCGTACGAGCTGAATAAAATATCAACTTGTCACGGAGTAAATCCGATGAAACAATTTATTGCCGCCGCTCTGCTGAGTTTTGCTTACTTATTTATGTTCCATGATCTGGCAGTTGCTGAGGGAGGGGATCTAACGGACAGCGGGGTTCGACACAAAAATACGCCGCGCCTTTTTTTTGTGTTTTCGCCCGACCCTCTGGAACGTCAGCAGCATGCCCGACAACTTCAAATAATGGCCAAACGGCATGAGCAAAAGTTGCTGATAACAGGCATTGTGCGCTCTTTAAAAGGTGGTGTCAAGGATGTTGCGGAGTTGGAAGATTTTCGCTCCAAAAACGGACTTTCCTACGAGCTCTTGACCACCCCCGTCGCATCTCTCGATCCCAAAGTGCCCAGAGTAGTAAAAGAAAATTTTGCCGCTGTTGCGAATTTTATTCTGCTCGTTGACAACTCAGGGGATGCTGTAATTGTTGGAGATGGCGATGACCTCGTACAAGTTGATGTTGCAATTGGTGCTGGGTCTCTGCGGACAGAAGTAGAAGAGAATACCTGGGGTAAGATAAAGCTGCTCTTCAATTAGCGGGTTTGATGGATTAGCTGTTTGAAATCCAGGGGCTTTTACCCAAAAGCCCCTTTTTATTTTTTGATATGGCTGAATTAAATTCCCTCCATAACTTTGCGTTGCGGCGTAAGAAGTCGGTGGCCTGGACTGCCCGCACACTGGCTGCCGTGGCTTTCAATTATCACCGCATTGTCGTAGAAGGAGCAGAAAATTTGCCGCATCGGGGAACTGCTCTCTTATTGCCCAAACATCGGGCCTACCGCGACATTCTGCTCGAAGGGGTTGTCATTTACCGGATTGCCAGGAGGTATGGAACCTATGTAATGAAAGCGGGCCTCTACGGCATTCTAGAGCTTGCGGGGGGGGTGAAAATTGTCCGTCCCAAAGACATTCGGCGGGTGAAGGATCGGCAAGCTAGAAGGGCACGGATTCAATGGGCCCGGGATAAAAATCAGCAAACTATGGACTATCTGGCCTGGCTTTACGGGCAGGGCGAGGTAGTAGTTTCGCACCCCGAAGGAATGCGCTACCAGGATGTAATGGGGCCGATGCAAAGGGAAATAATCGACCATTTGTTAGAGGTGGAACGGCAGTTTGGCCTCGAGATTCCCATAATTCCGATCGGTCTGGAATACGAAAGTTATAGCAGGCCGCGCGCCCGGGTGTACTTTCGCATTGATAAACCGCTTTACTCCTCTCAGTTCTCCGCTACAAATGAACTGATAGGTGCAGTTGAGGAGCGCATCTTTACTTTGAGTGGTTTATGTCGTGACAAAGCTCTTTAAAAGGTCCAATTAGTCATAAATTCGTATTTTTTTAGGAGGAGGATATGCTCAAAAGCTTAGTTTTCCGGGCAGTTGCCGGGATGCTTATAGCAGGCTGTGGAATAAACGAGGTTACAGTCGAAATTAAAGGTGGAGATGGGCGCAAGCTGCGGTTGGATGCCGACGATCTGGAATTCAAGTTCAATCGCCTCGTAGATGCCGGCACCTTCTCCTTCAAGGAATTGCAAAGTGGCACCTACAAGACCAGTGTCGTAGCAGGTAACTATCACGAGACCAAAGAACTCCAGCTCGAACCTGCCCCGATCACGGGAGTGGATAATTATTCCCTTGTATTCGAGATTCCCCAGGGGAGTAATACTAGCTTCGAAAGAAGGGGTACCATAGTATATGCCTCTACTAAAACAAATGTGCGAAATTGGGATCTGTTTTCGATAAAAGCCGATGGATCGGAACTCAGGCAGCTTACCGCCACGCCAGAATTCGAGCAACATCCAGCCTGGTCTCCAGACGGCCGTAAAGTCACCTTTACGCGCGGCGATGTTATGACTAATTTTGATATTTATGTCATGGATGAGGATGGCTCCGAGGTGCAGCGCTTGACCGAACATGCAGAACGCGATGAGCGAGCTACCTGGTCGCCTGATGGAAAAACTATTGCCTTTGTCAGTCAAAGGAATGGCGTTGTAGAAATATGGCTTATGGATGCAGATGGGAGCAATAAGCGCAAACTGATTCAGGGAAGGGAGCCGGCCTGGTCTCCCGATAGTCGCAAAGTTGCCTTTGTATCGGGCCATTACGACGGCAATGACGAGATTTATCTAATCAATGTTGACGGATCGAACCGGCAGCGTCTGACCGACAATAATAAATTCGACTGGTTCCCGGCCTTTTCCCCGGACGGGGGGCGCCTGGCATTCTGTTCTGAGCGTTTTGGGGGCCAGGAGTTGATGCTAATGAAAAATCGGGGTGATGCGCAAACGCGCATCACAATTGCCGAGAAAACCTACGAAGTAGAGCCGGCCTGGTCCCCGGATGGGAAGGGGTTGGTCTACTCCGGAAAAATGGATCGGGATTACGATATTTATATCATGGAAACTTCTGGGTTCGATATCGATGATGTGGAGGTTCCATCAGGACTTCCAATTAATCTGACCGATAGTGCGGACCGGGATGAAAAGTCACCGGATTGGCGTCCATTCTAAAGGGAGTGCGGAACCATTCTGGCTTTCGAGCATAGAAGAAACAGGGCCAAAAGGAGGGATCTATGGCACGTGAAAAGAGCAGCGGGAAAATTTGCGCAACGATACTCGCAGTGGCACTATCGGCGACTCTGATGGCCGGCTGTGCAGCTACCGAGGGAGGGAATATGCCTCCGCCGATTCCGGAAGGCAAGGGGCGCCTCATTCTGGATGCGGGTGGGATCAACGAATTAAATTTCTTCGTCATTAATCAAGAGACGGAAGAAGAGGTTTATTCCTTTACCCCCCGTCCTCCTTCTACTTCGCCGAGTGCTTATGAGCGGAGTGTGCAGGAATTTCGTCTGTTTACTTACCTGGATCCGGGTGTATACACCGTGGTCGTCAATACTGATTTGGAACAAGATATCATTGAGATCCCGGATGTGGAAATCGTGATTGGAGAAGAGAAATACGTTCCCGTTCAGGTCGGGCGTTTCATGGTTAATGTCACTAGAAACGGAGCGCGGACCCAGGTGCCCTTTCTCATCTGGGATTATCAATTCCGCACTGTCCTGGGGAGGGGGATGACATCGACCCAGGTGCGCCATTTTATCGCACGTCCCGGTATCTATAAAATACGCATAGAAATGCTCAGTGCAGCTATTGACCATATACGTGATGTCGAAGTGAATATGGGTCGAGTCACACCAGTCTACATTGAATTGGCACCTTCGGTGGACGATTCCTCTACGGAACCTGGGGAGGGGCAGGAGCAGCCTTAATTATTCTCCGATTTGACCAGGTGTCGATAATCTCTCTTGGAAGGGAGGATCATGACTATCGCCAGCGTGACGAATTGTCGAGCATTGCCCTTTTCTAAAGGGTTGGAGTTAAAAAGTTTTGTGATGATGCTGATTCTGGTTTTGGTTTGGGGCGGAAATAGCTATGCCCAGTCGAGAATCAAAGCAACCGTGATCGATCGTCTCGGCAACGCGCACGAGGTAGCCAAATTTGCCTTTCAAGACCGCGCCGAACTGGAGTACTATGTCGGGGCTACCCGCCAGGTCAAGCCGCTCAACCAGATCGAGCGCATCGTCTTTGAGGGAAATCGCGGTGATGAGGAACAAACCATCAGTGTCCACCTTAGAACGGGCACTACGGAATTAGGGTCCATTCTGACCGGGGGCAATGCCGCGCCACGAGCACACGATACTTTTGGAAGTGGGCGCGCCGAAGTCCTATTTACGGGGGTGAGCGAGTTGGGCCCTTTTCTGATGCGGCTTAATGAGGTTCGCGAAGTAAAAATCCGCCACCCTCCTGGCGCACCAATAGTACGGGAAAAGCGTTTTAAAGCTGTGATCGTCAGCTTGAAAGGGGAGCGTTTTGAAGTGTCGAATCTGCGCTATCTCGGCAAGCCGAAATTTTATTTCAAGCAGGGCCGTATGAGCAGGTCTTTATCAATTAGCAAGATTGAAAAGATCGATTTCGACGCTTCTCAGAGCAGCGAAGAAAAACGTCCTGTGACTATTGCATTGCGCTCCGGGAAGGTCATGCAGGGGACGGTTGATATCAGCCATGTGCGCCTACCCGGTGAAACTGATAGGAGCTATTACACCCGGTTAAACGAAGTCTTTACCGGGGCTTCTGCAAGTGGACGTTTTTCGATTGGTCTACAGGACGTAAAGCAAATTCGCTTTCGTCCGGAAGAAAATGAAAATATAAGTGCTGCAGAGGCAAAAAAATCCGCCCAATAAGAGGTCCCTGAAGAGAGTGGAATATTAGGAGAAATTTTAGAGATCGGCGCAAATATTTTTCCCTGAAACTAAATTAATCAGGTAATATGTTTCATGCGGCTCTTGTTGTTGCGGGGGCATCTGTGCATTTTTTCCTCTCTGTTGAGCTGAAAAAGCTAATTTGTAGTTGCAAATTTTAAATATTTTGCTTGCAACCCTCCTTCTTTTGTTCATATATTCTATAACCAAGGGTTTTTATAACCTATATTAATTAGGCCCCAAACCGAATGGTAAGGTATAATCACCTTGACAAGGCCTAGACCATTGGTTATCATACAGCCCTAGTTTCTTGAAAAAGTGAAACAGATCCGTTTAATTTGGTTTGGCGTTTTCTTTCTTTTTGGCCTCATTCATCCCTGGCTATATAATGTCCCCGTTTGGGGGCATCTGCCAGCCGGAAAGCTCTATAAGGCCTTTCAATTTCCGGCACAACTAGAGCCCGTGATTGACGCCGATTTAGGTGATTGGAGAGTAGTGGGTTCCTCCTATATGGTCGCTACCGACGATTTTTTTGATCTGCTCGCGCAGGAAGATTCAATGGTCGATTTAGCAGATTTTTCTGTTCGCCTAATGATTGGCTGGAGCCAGACCGGAAATAAACTTTTTTTCGCCGCTCAGGTGGACGACGATATACATCAGATCGATCGAGCTCCTGGGACGGCTGGGATGCGAATCTTTCAAGACGACGATATGGAAGTTTTCATAGACGCCGATCACTCCGGTGGCCAGTACGCGAATTTTACCGATCTCAGTCCAGAAGAGCAGCTCCAACTAAATGGAGCATCGGCAAGTCATTTTGTCTTGGCAGGGCCCCCTCCAGATGGAGATTATTTTGTGAATTTTTCTGCCGCAGAATGGTATTCTTTGCCCGATGGCGATTATTCCAAGGCCGCCTACCACTTCGACGAGTCTACCGGAACTACTACATATGAATTGATGGTAGTTCCCTTTGACAACGTAGATATGCGCACAGCTATACTGAGTCGCGAGCACATCCTCCGGGAAAATGAAATACTTGGCTTCAACGTTGAATTTAACGATTTTGATAGCATGCCTGAATTGTTTGATGCCAAGTGGTCTCTTTCCGGTGGACATAATAGTTTCAGATTTTCCGAGCGCTTTGGCGATTTGCGGTTGATGCCTTTGGAAGATATTTTTGGCACCACTTCTATAGAATCTCAAAGCTGGGGACGGATCAAGGCTACTTTTTTGAATTAATCGGTTTAAGGCTCATTAAGGGAGGGGCCTTTTGATGAAAAAATATAGCGTTTTATTCCTGTTGTTTTTGTTGCCCTTAAATGGTTGTGGGTATTACTATTATGCCGGCGATTTGATGCCGCAAGAAGAACAGGGCACCTCGATGAGTATCGCCGATGATGGCACCGTGACATTCAGCCAGGATCGTTTTGAAGTGCGTTTGAAGCCCATGACCGATGACGAGCTGAACCGCCAGTTTCCCAGCCATTCTCAGGCGGGTCCCAAATCTACCAATCCCTTTACCTTCGGCGACACGAAATTTTGGGGCGACAATCAACAAAAACGTCGTTTCACTGTTTTTAAACTCAGCGTAAAGAATTATGCCTATCCAAAGGTCAGGATAGATCCATCCAAAATCGTCCTGAAAGCCGCAAACAAACGCGAGTATTGGAGCCTTGGTTTTGATCAACTCGATACGTACTATCGGGCCTATGCCATTGGGTATAGGGGCAATGAATACGACCGCTATCAAGAACGACGCGATTTGTTGCGGCGGACCATGTTTGAGAACGAGGAAATATTCAGTGGCCAGGAATCTGATGGATTTGTGGTCTTTGAGGTCTTGCACTCCGATGTTAAAGAAGTTTCTGTAGAGGTGCGCGATATCGTCACGCGGTTCGATTTTCGCAACGAACCTGTAGAAACTCTCGATCTCGACTACGGTTTTGTAAGAGATATCGGCAAAGAGTATACAGATGGTAGAAGAGAGCTTGCCAATTAGACTTGATAAAGTGGGTTTCGCTTCCAACTAGAAGGAGGAAAATTTCGATGAAAACTAATAAATACCTGCTGATTGCTCTGGCGGCAATGGTCTGCGCAGCATTTTCCGCCGAAGCGGTGGTAAATATTCAAAATGTCGGTGCCGGTGCTCGTTCTATGGCACTGGGGAACAGCTTCGTGGCCGTGGCCGATAACCCCGATGCAGTGTTTGAGAACCCTGCGGGACTGATGCAGATCGAGAAGAAACAAATTGCAGTTACCAATGTCTCGCTTTTTTTCGGTGGGATTGAAGG
>CAXFTV010000457.1:0-3392 GCA_964005845.1 uncultured bacterium | reverse complement strand
GGGATAAAAGAACTTCAATTTTTTGCCCCGGCCGTACATCAGGACGGCGATTCCGGTTGCGCTTGCAACCAGTGATTCCAGGTGTACCCGGACTGGTTGGGGCAACGGACCCTGAACTTTAGTGAGAAGCCGTCTTAAAATTCTGCTCTGCGGCCCGGGCGAAGCCCGGACTGGAGTTTTGAGACGACTTCTGAACAATTTTGCCCTAAATCAAGTCGCGATAGCGCGATAGACTGAATCACTGAATTAAAAACACGTGCCAGCATTGAATCCAGGGGAGCTTCCTATGTCTCGGAGTATTTTTTTCCCCGCAATTGTGCTCGCTTTCTGTCTAAGTGCATGTGGAAAGGCGATCAACTCGCCGGATTCCACCGGGCAGGTAGTTCTGGAAGTCAGCTACCCAAAGACTTCGGAGCCCCTCCCTGATAAATGGCAGAAGATCAGCCAGATAGTTGCCCGCCTGACCCAGGACGGAACCATAGTAGAACAGCGGGAGTTGTTGGCTGCAGAGGGACAGTGGACGCGCACTCTGGAAGTAAAGGCCGGAAACTACACGGTGACGCTGGAGGCCTACGAAGAGACGAAAGTAACATGGCGCGGCAGCAGGCCCGTAATGGTGCGGCCCAACGAGACGATTCCGCTGAGAATTCTGCTGGCGGCGACTAACTTGCCTCCCAATGCGAACGCCGGTTCGGACCAGACGGTAGAAGTAGGTACGAAGGTACAACTCGATGGCAAGAACAGCAGGGACCCGGACGGAGCCAACGCCTCCCTGACCTACCAATGGACACCGCCACCCGGCATAACCCTGGAAAACAGCATGGGCAGGCGGACGGGCTTTACTCCTTCCGCCCCCGGGATTTATACCTTCCTACTGGTCGTCCACGATGGTGCGGATGCAAGTCAAGCCGACGAAGTAAAGGTTAGGGTACTCGAACCAGGATCGGATATCATTCGGGTGAAGCTGCCAGCCGGTTCCGAGCACGAAATGGTCCTGGTGCCTGCCGGCGAGTTCTCCTTCGGTATGAATTCCGAGCAGGAACAGTGGATAAAGGCAATGGGCTGGTGGTGGCCGGAGTTCGTTAACGAAAAGCCGCTGCAAACTGCTTATCTGGACGATTTCTATATCGACCGCTACGAAGTGACGAACGCGCAGTGGAATGTCTATGCCCGGGTCCAGGGAAAATCCATCAAGCTGGGTGCCGACAATAAACCCGGATCCGACGCTCATCCCGTCGTGTGGATCAGCTGGTTCGAAGCACGCGATTACTGCGCCTGGGCAGGCATGCGCCTACCCACTGAGATCGAATGGGAGAAAGCCGCTCGTGGCACCGACAAACGCTCCTACCCCTGGGGAGAAGGTATCGATGACGATAAGGCCAATCACTGGTGGAACGGAGAGGGGGCCATGCCCGTGGGCAAGTTCCCCCAGGGGGTTTCCCCTCACGGCGCTTATGATATGGCCGGCAATATCTGGGAGTGGACTAGCACGCTGTATAGATCCTACCCTTACGATGCCACGGATGGGCGCGAAAATCCAGATGAAAATGCCCTGGACCGGGTGCATCGAGGTGGGGCATGGGGCTGTGACCCGGTCAATCTCAGGACTTCGCGCCGCACCGGCTTCTCACCGGATGGCAGACTCGCCATCTTCGGATTCCGCTGCGCCCGTTCTCTCTAAACTGGTCTCTAGCGGAGCCCCTGCTCGAGGTCGCGCTTTGGACGTGCGAGAGATTTTAATATAGCCACTGATAAATAAGTTTAATTTGTTTTTGCGAATCACTATATTTGCCAATGGGCTCTCCAATGCCTTCCCGTCTTGTATGGGCCGTATAAACGACGCCCATTACTCCTCTAGCTGAAGAGTATCTACCACTGTGCACATCCTCACCTTCGGCCTCAACCACACCACCGCACCAATAGAAATTCGCGAGAAATTGTCCCTGTCCGAAAGCGACCAGCACAGCGCCCTGATGCAACTGGTGGAACGCTATGGCCTGCGCGAAGCCGCTATCCTCTCCACCTGCAACCGCTCGGAAATTTACGTCGCTGGCGAAAACAGCGGTGCCCTGGATGGCTGCCGGCGCTATCTGGCCGAAGTCCAGGGGATAGAACTCCACCACTTCAAACCCTATTTCTACGAACTCAGCGATGGGGACGCGGCACAGCACCTGTTCAGCGTGGCCTGCGGCATCGACTCGCTGGTCATCGGCGAGTCGCAGATCCTCAAGCAGGTGCGTCAAGCCCTGGAAATCGCCCAGCACAAGGGCTCGGCCCGCCTGCTCATCAACGAACTCTTCCAGCGCTCCCTGCGGGTGGGCAAGCGCGCCCGCGCCGAAACCGATATAGGTCGCGGGCGGCTCTCAATCAGCACCGCCGCCGTCGAGTTAGCCAGCCAGATTTTCGATTCTCTCGAAGGCCGCCACGCCCTGCTCCTGGGCGCCGGCGAAATGATCGAACTAACGGCCCAATATCTGATGGAGAGCGGCATTGCCCGATTTTTCGTGGCCAACCGCACCTATGAGCGCGGCGCCGAATTAGCCCGCCGCTTCGACGGCACTCCCCTTCACTTTGAGGATTTCACTCGTCGCATAGCAGAGATCGACATCGTCATCTCTTCTACTGCCGCGCCCGACTTCGTGCTGGGCGAAGAAGCGCTGCGCCAGGCCATGCAGCAGCGCCGCGGTCGACCTCTTTTTCTCATCGACATCGCCGTGCCGCGCGATATCGATCCAAAAGTCCGCGACCTCGACAATGTCTTTCTCTTCGACATCGACGATCTCAAAAAGGTGGTCGAAACCAACCGCTCCGAGCGCGAGCGCGAAATCCTCCAGGTTCAAGAAATAATCGCAGAAGAGCTCGGGGACTTCCTCCACTGGTTCAACTCCCTGGGCACGGGCCCACTGATAAAGGCCCTGCACCAGCACGCCCAGGATTTGTCTCAGATGGAGTTGGAGCGCTGGACCGGCAAGCTGGCGCACCTGCCAGAACAGGACCGCCAGCTAATCGCGTCCATCCTCAAAGGCTATGCCAACAAGCTACTGCATCAGCCCCTGGTGCAGGTGCGGGAATTTGCCAATACCGAGGACGCTCATATCCACCTGGATACGGTGCGCCGCCTCTTTGGCCTGAATGTGGCCGAAGAACCTGAAGAAAGCAAGTGAGATTTTGACCACAGAATGCGCCATCTTCCTGAGTATCTCCCTGCTGTTTTACGCTCTTTCAACCCTGTTCTTTCAGGGCCATTTCCTGTTGCGCAAAAGCCACTGGAAAGGAAGGGGACACAGAACCCTGCAAATCGGTATGGGCATCCACGCTCTGGGTCTGGGCCTGCACTTTCTGCTCTCTGGCCAGCCGCCCTTCTCGAATATGCTGGTGGTGATCTCGCTGCT
>CAXFTV010000456.1:0-2327 GCA_964005845.1 uncultured bacterium | reverse complement strand
ATGATTGTATTTCCACCAGAGGATGGCGTCTTATTCATCAAGAATGTGATGATTCCCATGTCCGACGGGGTGCACCTGGCTCTGGATATGCACGTGCCCGAAGGTGAAAATTGGGAACGACGGCCCCAACCTTTAATTCTCGAATATATTCCCTACCGCAAGGACGATGTAGCGGCATATTCCGGCCAGCATCATTACTTCGCCCGTCACGGTTTTATCGGTGCCCGCCTGGATTGTCGGGGTACTGGCGCCAGCGAAGGGGTCAATACAGATGAATACACCGAGCGCGAGCAACGGGATGCCATGGAGGCTATTGAATGGCTGGCGCAACAGAGCTGGTGCAATGGCCAAATCGGCATGACGGGTGGTTCCTATGGGGGGTTCACCTGCGTGCAGGTGGCGGCCCATCGGCCGCCGGCTCTCAAAACCATCATTCCCATTTATTTCACCGATGATCGCTACACCGATGACTGCCACTACCGCGGCGGTGCCTGGCGTTGTTATTACGACATTGGAGCCTACGGCATTTCCATGGTCGGTATGAATGCCATGCCCCCCTATCCCGAGTACAGCGGTGCCGAGTGGGCCCGCACCTGGGAGGAGCACCTCGAGCACAATACGCCCTATATCCTCAACTGGCTGGCACAGCAGAAAGACGGACCGTACTGGCGACCGGGGAGCTTGCGGGGGCGCTATGTGCAGATCGAGTGTCCGGTTTTTATGATCGGCGGCTGGCGCGACGGCTATCCCAATCCGCCCCTGCGCACCTTTGAAAATCTTCAGGTGCCCAAAAAATTACTGATGGGGCCGTGGAATCACAGCCGGCCGAATGTGGCGCTGCCGGGCCCGCGGATCGACCATCTGCACGAGATCGTGCGCTGGTGCGACTACTGGTTGAAGGGTGAGGATAATGGGGTGATGGACGAGGAGCCGATCTGTTTTTACATGCAGACCTACGATGAACCGCGGGCCGATCGCACCCGGACCAGTGGCTATTGGAGGGTGGAGAGAGAACTGCGAGCCCCTGGAAGTGTAGAACTGGTCCATGAATTGGGGCCCGCCGGGCAGTTAATGCCGGAGGGCGTTGGCGCTGCGACCTTTGACGAATACGAGTACCGTCCCACAGTGGGTATTGCCGGTGGATTGTGGAGCGGGGGGGTGCCCTTTGGCCTGCCCACGGATCAGCGGGTGGACGAGATTCATTCCCTGAATTATACCAGCGCGCCACTAGAGGAGCCGCTGGAGATTTTCGGGCGTCCCCGCGTTTTGTTGCACGCCAGTTCCATGGCTCCGGTCATGGCCTTTGTCGCGCGGCTGTGCGATGTGGCAGAGGACGGCAGCAGCACGTTGATCTGTAGCGGGGTTTTAAATGCTACAAGGCGCGATTCCCTGAGCCAGCCCACGCCGCTGGAGCCGGGGAAAGTCTACGAACTGGAGATCGAGCTGGACGCCACGGGGTGGCGCTTTGCCACCGGGCACTGCATCCGCCTGTCCATCTGCAGCGCGGATTTTCCCAATCTGTGGCCGACTCCATACAGGGGGGTGAATCGGATCGGGCATGCTTCGCAGCTGGTTTTGCCGCTGCTGCGGCCGCGCCCGGCTGCTGCCGGGGAGTTGCCCCGCGATGAGGCTGAGTTCAGGGCTGGCGACGAGGCCGAACTCTACGATCTTGGGCCGGACGAGCCGCCGTGGGAGATTGTTCAGGACCTGCTTGGGGATCGCACCGGATTGAATACTCGGGAGCGCAATATCGTGCGGGTTAGTGCAGACATGGAGATCGAAAATCAGCGCCGACTCGAGGTCTGGGCCAGCAATAGAGACCCTGCGGATGTAGTGGCCACCAGCCAGCACTCGCGGCGTATCGTGCGGCGGGATGGGACCACCAGCGTGGATACCCGCTGCACTTTGAAGAGCACGGTGGAGGCCTTCCACCTCAGCATCGATCTATCTATCAAAATCGACGCTCTGCCGCACCACCAGCAGCGCTGGACAAAGAGCTTTCCACGCGAACTGCTATGATAAAGAAAGAGTCTTTGCTCTACACTTTTGCATTTCTGGTGGATGGTTGTATTTCAGTGGTGTGGTTCTGTATCCCGCTCTTGGCACTGCGGCTGGGAGCCTCCTACGAGGATCTTGGGGTCTTGGGGGCGATCGGCTCCCTGGCCTATGCGCTCAGCTGCCTGCTGGCGGGACGGCTTTCCGATCGGGTGGGTTACCGGAGTACCATAATCTATACCTGCTTTTTGATCGTCCTGGTTTTTTCTTCTTATTTAGTGGTTTCGCAGGTAGTGCACCTGCTGATTCTGGGCGCTATTACCGGCGTGGTT
>CAXFTV010000455.1:0-6046 GCA_964005845.1 uncultured bacterium | reverse complement strand
GTACGCCTGCGGCTGATCGTTTCCGCCGATACCTGGGAGGCTCAGTATCGCCCCGCAGGCGAGGACGGGTTCCAGACCGCCGCAACGGGCGAACTGCCGCCTCCAGGCGACGACCAGGTCAGCATCCAGTGCTACAACGGCCCGGCTGAGGGTGAACACTGGATCCGCTTCGCCAACTTCTGCATCAAGGCGCTCTGAAGCTATGGCGATGCCCGCGGCCGCCATCCGCACCTCCCCCACCGGGCAGTGCGCCAGAGCCGTCCCGGCGAATTTCTTTGACGTGCCCCCCCGATAGTTGACCCGCTTGCGATGCGAGTATTGCGCAACGGCCCAACCTGTTTTGCCGGGCGCACAATATCTCCGGGCAAACCTCTTATCGGTGGAAGCAGAAATACGGCGGTATGGGCATCGCCGGATTGGCGTCCTTCCGCAGCGAGCAGGTGCGGCGTATCGGTCGGAAAGAAGGACTCAAAAAGCGCCCCAAACTCACCCCAAAAAGGTATTGGCAGAGATGGTCGCGGAAATTACCAGAGAAAAATTCTATGCGGCAGTTTCGTCGAACGACGTAGCAGAAGTAACGAGAATGCTTGCCGAAGATGCCTCATTGGCTAACGCCGATCTCCGGCCTGAGACAGAGCGCGATGAGTTTACCCACGGGTTTCCTTTAGTCATAGCAGCTGGGGAAAATTTTTTGGAATTGGCCTTAGTGCTTCTTGCACATGGGGCGGATCCCAATTCAAGGTCGACAGCCGCATCGGATCCGCCTGAGTATGGCATGCCGTTGCATCATGCGGTGCGCCATAGAAATTACAGTTTGGCACATTCGCTTCTGGATGGGGGGGGCGACCCAAATAGTTTTCCGCATTGCGACCAATCGACAATTGAGGTGGCTTTTTACCTCGCCCGAGAAAATGGAATTTCATATAAAGCGGTAAGGCAAGCATACATTGATTGGCTGCCGCCGGATCAGACGGACTCTAAATTGACGGTTAGGAGTCTTATCGGTGTTCATCCAAACGAGTCCGTTCGAATGTTTGCTCGCCTTGTCGACCTTGGAGGTTCGCCACAACTCGGAGCTCTGGTTCGGGAAGGTTTTGCCGACTTGATAGAGGAAATATTGCATCACAGCGCTAGTAAACCGGGAAGTCCTCACGACCATCCTAAGGGCACGACCTTTGAGAATATTTTAGGTTCGGCTAGGTGGCATGGCTATCCGGATATAATCATCTCGATGATGAAAAACTACCCGCAATACTTCGATTACGACGTGTTAATAGAGACTATCGAATGTGCAGTTATCAGCCACAATCGCGATGGTCATTACCGGGATTATCGCCGCATTATCGCAACTCAGCTGGAGGAGTTGGCGTCCAGGGGATTAATTCACCGGGCTATAAGAGACGCCGAATTCAATCCAATATATATGATGGCAACTGGTTTTACCTGGCATGAGAATTATGGTTATCGCGCCCCGATAGCCGCCCCCGACTGTTATATTGATTTGGCGCAGTTATTTACCTCTTTTGGTCTGGCAGATGTCAACTATCAACACCCTGAGACCCTCGAGTCGCCGCTCTTAGCCGCAGTGAAACGAGGTCATCATCCTGGCATCTCCGTTTTTATTGAATGGCTTCTAGAAGAGGGTGCTGATATGTGCCCAGATTCGACGGCTGAAATGAGCGCTATTGAAATCGCTAAAGAAAGGGGATATGAAGAAATCGCCAACATGCTAAAGGGTAAAGCGCAGTGTATTGATCGGGCAGAATTTTAGGGGCGGAATTTATGGCAGAGAACATCATGGCTCAGGCCCGACTATGGAGAGCAAAGGCGATTATCAGAAATGTGTATATCATTTTAAGGATCGAGTGCGACGCGACGCGACCTCCCCGATTTGCGCCGCGGAGGGTGAGAGAATTTCTCAACTGCCAGGGAGTATATCGCGAACTAAAAAGTCTTCGCCTCAAGCGGACCGAATCAGGTGATCCGGCAAAGCCTCTCTCTAAAAGGGGGGCGCTTATGCATGCTCAAACCTCATTGCCGGCGCCCTCGCTCAGTTCATCGAGCAACGCCTTGGCCTCTTTGAGGTCGGCGAGATCAAAGCCCTGCACCCGTGGCTCGCAAATCAGACAGGCCCTTGCGCATCTGAGAAATGCCCTCCTTCGCCTTCCCCTCTGCGGTCAACGCCCACCCTGAAAGAATAGTTCCCATAGCCAACCACAGTGGGAATCCCTGCTCAGTACAAAGGTTAATCGCGGCTTCTGCTCGCTCTTTGCTCGTCCACTCCTCGCGGCGAAATTGATGGAGCCAGGCAGCCCAGACGCCGGCTAGAGCCAGGCTGTGCGGATGGGAAAGTTCCTGGGCCAGAGTGAGTGCTTGATGGCTGCTCTCCAGCGCTTGGTCTGGATATCCAAGATACCCGTACGCCAAGGCTGTATAAGATAGGCACACCACTCCAGAGTCGATCCCATACAGTGACGTATCGGAGTGGTCGCTCTCACGTTCTTACAGGCTAATCGCGTGTGCCCGCTCCGATCACCACCCCGTTGGGTGCGGCAATTCCCTGCAGTCGGGCAGCTAGATTGGGGGTTTCCCCCACTACTGCCCGTTCTTCTGCTGATCCCTCATCTACGATATCTCCTACCACTACTAGTCCTGTGGCGATGCCGATCCTAACCGCCATTTTCTTGCCCTCGGGCTGACCCACTTCAGCATTCAATTCGGCCATCGCCCCGACGATTCCGATTCCGGTGTGCAGCGCCCGCTCAGCCCCATCCTCGAGGGCCTGGGGATAGCCGAAATAAACCAGTACGCCATCGCCCATATATTTGGCGATGAAGCCGTCATAGCGTTTGATAACTGCGGTGCAAGTCTTTTGGTAGGCTAGGATCACCTCGCGCAGCTCTTCGGGATCCAGCTGCGTGGATAGCGCCGTCGAATCCACCAGGTCGCAAAACATCACCGTCAGTTGGCGGCGTTCGGCGTCCGCAGCCGGTGTTTTAACCGGTGAGGGCAGCGCTGGGGTTGGAGCATCGGCTACAACAGCGACCGATGGTTTGTGCTCTTCCTTGCGCGCCGCTGCTGGTGGCGGTGCTGGCACCTTTGGACGCTTGGGGTGCAACGCTATGGCCGGCGGCGCCTCGGCCCCATCGGCCCAAACCAGGATTTCGCCGTCCTGTTCTATGCCAGTTTTTCTACTTGTATCAGTTCGAATTTTAGATCTTCGAGGTACTCGTCATCGAGATCAAATTGCCGCTTGAGCGCCCGACAAGAGATGCGCCTTTTGTGGCGCAGCAGTCCGATTGTCATCAACAGAATTTCATAGAATTTCATGGGTGCTACTCTTTTTTCGCAAAAATTTCGTCCGCCATCTGGGCGCACGAGCAAGTTTGGTAAGTCGAAAGCCCGTATTTTATTAGTAGGGGTAAGGCTGCGGCTTTTTTCGTGCCCGGTGAGGGGCGTCTCATACCGAGCTTTAGAGTTACCCAGCTAGCAAGAGAAACCAAATACCGCCCCCCAACATCGCGATACCTCCCCCCCTGGCAGTCCAGGCTCCCGCCGGAATACCTTATCGCGTTAGCTAGATGCAGGTTTAGCCGCGAGATCTGGTTATTCCTCGTTGGTTTACACCTGGCCGAATTCGGGGGACCAGTCGCGCCACATATTTTTCTGCGGCGGTTCCACTTGGGTTTTTTCTATATCTCGTTTTGCGAATTCATATAGAACGGCCCGGCGAATCCGCCACGTGGTATTTGGGGGTCCCGTATGAGCCAGACGGTGGTGCCAAAATACAATGTCGCCGGCCTTTCCGTAACAGTCGACGGGCTGTTGGCCGTTATAGTACTCGCGCAGAGCGGCATGTTCTTCCGTGGGTTCATTGCAGTATTGCGATGTGAAGGTGTAGTAAAATCGCTTGTGGCTTCCGGCCCAGACGGCGAAACCTCCGCCGCCTGGAGATACGTCGTCGATATAGCCGACAATGCCCAAATGGAAGGGGTGGGCATCTGTGTGGCAAGTGGTCGGCGGGACGGAATGGTCGCCGCTGGGCAAGGTCGAGTATATGCCGCGAATCCCTTTGGGATCGACCAGTTGTCCGGCCCCGAGCATTTGTTCGGCCATATTCCAGATGGTCGGGTCTTTAGCCAGCAGGCGGACCATCCACGATTCGCTGCCAATCGTTCTGTAATGCAGGCGAAATCCCCTGCTCTCGTTTGGCTCTGCCGCCGTTTTTTCTTCTTCTTCCTCCGGGGGGATGGGGCCGACCCAGCTACTGGGCCTGTAGCGCGAGAATCTGTCGGGTGTATAATCCCAAAAACGTTCCCGTGCCCGCGCCATGAGAACCTTATCGAGTACCCCGCGTTTGATCAGAAATCCATTTTCCTTGAAGAAACGAAGTTCTTCGCTGCTAAGTTTCATAGGTTACCCTTCTTTTAATTTGATTATAAATTATCGCCTGCGAGTTGTCTACCCCTTTTTTATAAATGCCGCCAGAAGGTCGATTTAGCGGGAGATCGCCTGCGCGAAAGAGCGTTTCTGGCCACATTTTTGAGATTGCGCGCAGTGCGCCTCGCCAGGTGAGGCGCGCGTTATTACTGCTGGCGGGGAAGGGCGAAAGGCTACCGCCCGCGCGCGTACTGCGCTCGCTTTGCCGGCTGTCCGCTTCGGGTCCGTCCCGCTCTCAGATGATGCGTCCATCGGCCGTCGTGCCACTGCGTCGAGCACTGCCGCATCGACCAACGCCACCCCACCTGAGTGCAGGCGTGAGCGGCGCGACGCCTCCGCGCGCGCTAGCGGCGATTTTCCCTTCTTGCTCTCCGCTCCTCAGATTCCTATTTTGAGTTTCAGCATGCAGAAATCCCATCGCCAGGTCGGCCCCCGAGGGGCCTCCATTCTTTTATAAAAATCAGCGACAATGGAGTCGATCATGAAGGAATTCATCAACGCTGAGGACGTGGCATTTTTCCGCGCCAATGGCTATCTAAAGGTAGCGGGGGTCGTGGCCGCAGATGAGTTGGAGAAACTGCAGGAGGAGACGCAGAAAGCCATCGATTACGGGGCGGCGGAAGTCCGCACGGATCCGGGTTACCGCTATGGCACCTCAGCAACTGCAGACAGAAAGATTCTGACGCGCATCGAGTACGTGACCAACTGGAGCATGGCCGGCAGGATGTTGATGGGGCACCCGGACTTATTGCGCATAGTCGAAAAGATCAGTGGGCGGGATTTCATTTCCATCGGCGACGGCATGGTCCTCAAAATGCCGGGAGAAGGCGCGCCGGTGGCATGGCACCGGGATCACGGGGCGGAATGGTATGGAACGCCGCAGAATTACAATGTGGATATCTATCTCGACGACGCAACAGCGGATAATTGCGTCTGGGCAATTCCGGGCAGCAATCACTGGCCGGACGAAAGAGCCGCGGCGTTTCAGGATAAAGACTGTCTGCCAGCCCTTGAGAAGGACGCGGTGCCCTGCGAGATGAAGGCCGGTGATATCCTGCTCCACGATGCCCGCGTCATCCACGGTTCTGCCAGGACCACCAGCGATGTCTTGCGCCGCACCCTCTACTACTGGTTCTATTCCCTCAGGGCGCTGGCCCCTTTCAAGAGCACGCCGGGATATATGGGCAAGCGCTGCAAGTTTTTGCACCAGTGCATCGGGGCGCGGAAACATTCAACGTATGGTGAAGTCGCCGCGCCCTTTGATTATCGCGCCGAGGTGCCGGGCGGGGTGCCAGCGGAGGGCGTGTCCTTTGTTTATACCGAGCACGGGACGTGGAACGTGCGGGACTGAGGCACAGGTTGGCTTCTGCCGCAGCCGCGACTCGCCCAGGTGCTGGCGCGGCGGCGGATTTAGTCGCGTGCCGGGCCTTTGATTGACGCTAGGGGCCGCAATCGGACAATTGCAGCTGCCGGTCATCGGCGGATTTTCCAATCCCTCACCTGGCATCCTTTGGTTGCTGAGCGACGCGAATTTCTGCGCGCACGATACGGCTGCCGCCCTCCTGGGGGGCATCGAACGCGCCCTCCTGGTAGACGACGCGGAAGC
>CAXFTV010000454.1:0-4023 GCA_964005845.1 uncultured bacterium | reverse complement strand
TACCAATAGTTGAACCAGTAGGAGTCGGACCGGCAACCTGCGGATTACGAGTCCGGTTCACACACAGATCTAAATATGAAAAATGTCAAGCAAATATAGCTAATGAACCGGGCTAAATCAAGAATTGTGGGAGTAGGCCTAGCGGCACGAGTGGATCGATATAGCCGTGCGGCAGCGTCCGCTTTGAACATGTTTACTTAAAGCATATGCCATGGTCGAGTAGACAGCTGCCAAATGTATAGAGCCACGCCATCAGGCGCGCCCTTTGCAGCAGCGCCTCCAGAGTGCTCTAAAAACTACTGCGACAATAACATAAACCTCAGCCCCAGACTGCGATAGGATGCCATAGGGTGCGTTTATCCCCCCTCGCCCAGGCGCCAGTGGGTACCCATCAGGCAGGTCGGCTCCCCCGGAACGTCGATCTGGTAGTAGACAGTCAGGATGGAGCCATCCCCGAGTTGGGCCGAAGCCGGATAGCCAAGATCGGGGCTGGTATCCGTACACAGGACGATCTCATCGCTCCAGGTCTGGCCCTCGTCGACACTGACCCGGGCGCGCTCTCCGAAAGGCGGGACCCGCACCCCGTACACCAGCAGGATGCGGTCGTCTGGCAGGCGAATCATATGAGCCGGATAACCGAGAATCGCGGTCTTGACCGGTTCCGTCCAGGTGCGACCGCCGTCCCAGCTCTCGGCCTGGAACATGAACTTTTCCCGCAATTCGGACGTCCCGTAGCGGAACAGCCCGATGAGCTTGCCGCTCCTGGCCTCGACCATATAGGGCTCGCCCAAACCGATGCCCTCGGGTTGAGGAACCTCTCCTATGACTTCCCACGAACGTCCCTGATCCACCGATTCCTCCACCGTCAGACCATGTATCCCATCAAAGGTGCCACTGCCCAGATAGAGCAGTCTGCCGCTGTCGAGCTCAATCGGTCCATGCGGCGTAGACCCCACGCTCCTTACCGGTTCCTCCCACGTCGCGCCCGCATCTGTAGAGCGCTGCGTCCAGTGCCCCAACCAGCGTTCCCGCACCTCCTGGCTCAACGTCTCGGCGTGGGCCTTATAGCGCGGATTTTCCCCGAATTCCACCGATGTGAACCAGGTGGAGATCAAGGTGCCATCGGCCGTCTCGACCAGGCCGGCATCGCGATCGTCAAGGGGTGTATTGCGAACGACGACCGGACTGCTCCAGGTCTCGCCCTCATCGGAACTGCGCACCATTTCCATCTTGCCCCAGGGGCAGATGTGGCTGTCGCGATCGCCCGAGAATACGATAATCAGCTCGCCGGCGCGCGTGCGCACTATGGTCGGCCAGCCAATATAACGGCCCGGTTCTTTGCAGATGATCCGCTTGGCTATAATTTCGGCTTCAGGTGCCATCTTTCAAACCTCGTCGGAATTCCATCTCCAGCTTGCTTTTTTGCACCACATTTTATGAGAAGCCGTCTCACAACTCCAATCCGGGCTTCGCACGAATGCCATAAACTTGACCCATTCGACCTTGCCCGTCAACGCTGGCACCAGCACATCGGCAGCAGGCGCAAAAGATATGCGGTTTGGCCCTCCGCTCGATACCAGCGTCAATGCCGCCGGATATATCTGCCCACGCCATTCATTTTCCTTGCCTGGCGACCTGAAAAATGCTATATAGATCCAAATCTATGCCCCCTACCTGCCGCTGCCATCACCCCTGGAGCCGATGCCATTGAAAATCACCGATATCCGCACTCTATGCCTGAGTCATAAACACGCGCCCGAAGATATTTGGTTCAGCAGCGACTTCCGCGTTTTCAAAGCCGATTGTCCAATCATCATCATCGAAACGGACGGGGGTATCCAAGGCGTGAGCGAGCCTTCGACCTATGGCTACCCACCAGCTCTCAAAGAACGCGCTGAAGCATTAAAACCTCAGTTGCTTGGTAGAAATCCCGAAGATCCATCCTTAGTACCGGAAAACACCGGTGACCACCTCAGCGACATCTGCCATGCCGGCATCGAACTGGCACTGTGGGACATACGCGGCAAAATCGCCGGTAAGCGAGTTGCCGATCTCATTTTGGACATGCTCCCCGGGCCGACGCGCGCACCCCGCGAACGGCTGCGGCTCTACGCCTCGGCCGGCGTCCAATACGATTGGGACGACAATCCCGAATCCCTTATCGACGAAGCCATCTCCCTGGCCGATCGCGGCTACACCGCCTATAAAATGCGCCTCGGCACCGAATGGCGCTGGTCGGGTATTACCGTCGAGCGTTTTCTCCTGCTGGCGCAAGCGCTAACTGATGCGGTCGGCGAGCGCATGGAACTCATGCTGGAGGGCAATGCCCGGCTCGACGAGGAGCAGGCTCTGCAGATAGGCCGGTGGCTCGACGAACGCGCCTGGACCTGGTTTGAAGAGCCCCTGGCAAAGGATCAGCTCGAGGGATATGCCCGTTTGAACAAAGCGCTCGCAATTCCCATTACCGGCGGGGAGTCCAATACCCGCCTTGCCGACTTCGAACCCTTCTTCGCCAAAAAGGCCTTTGCCAAAGGACAACTCGATGTCGGCATGTGCACCTTGAGAGAGGCGATCCGCATATACTGCCGTGGACGGGATTACGGCATCCCCGTGTTTGTGCAGAATTGGCACAATGGCCTGCTCACTGTTGCCAATGCCCATTTTATGGCAGCCCTACCCGAGGCCCATGTATTGGAACAATTTGTTGGCCAGGGCCCCTTGCAGTGGAGCATCCTGCGGGAAAGACCCATCGCCGATGGCTATTTCAACCTGCCTGCCGGCCCGGGATGGGGCGTCAGTCTGGCCCCTAATCTCGCGCAGAAATTCCCCTGGATTCCCGGTTCCTGGGGTGAACGCGAAGCGCGCTGAATACAAGGTCCGCCAACCAATTGGACGTGGCCCAATGACCAGACCCGACGAACTTCGCATCAGCCCGCCCTGTTTCGAAGCGGCGCTCCAAATCCCCGCGGGCGTCGCGCGTATCGTCGCTTTCTTCAGCTCCAGCACTTCAGGGCGCAATTTCTCCAGAGCCAGCGGATATCTTTGCTATATTTAGATAACGCATCAACCCCTATATTAACCTATATCAATATTCTGAATACGAGACGGAATGCCGTCAGACCCGGCGGCAAAGGAGAGATGGGAAAATGCCGATTCCACAGATCGCCGTGCGGCGGCCTTCGCCCTCGATGCCGGAATGGGCCGTGCTGCAGAGGAGCCTGTTCGGCTTGATGAACCGTTCCGAGGATATCATCCTCGAACACTACCTGATGCCCAACGGAGAGATTTTCTGGCCCGACATCGAGGGCTTCCGCGGCTACGGCGGCGTCGACAACGCCTTCGAGGGCTTCCATCGCTGGCCGCTGTTCTACCTGCTCGGCGGCGATGAGCGCTTCCTGGAACTGGCGCAGCGGCAGTACGAGGTGCTGGTGGCGCAGTTCTCGCGGATCCAGCTCAGCGGCTCGCCCTTTCCGCCGGGACGGGACACGATGCTGGTCAAGGAATACCTGCCCGATTTCGACTGGATGCACGCCGGCGAAGCGGCCCTGTACTTCTATCTGCTCAATCTGGCCGACCCGACGCACGCGACCAATAGAGAACGCTCCCTGCGCTTCGCCGGCTTTCTGACCAACGAAGATCCCACGCTGCCGCAGTACAACTACGATCCGCAAAACCGGGTCTTCAAAACCTTCGCCATGGGCAGCAACGGCCCCGCCTTCCACAAGTTCGATCGGCCCTATAGCTACGGCACGTGGATGGACAGCTATGGCCTCGCCTTCTACGACGTTCCGGGGGTCGAAACGATGATGGACCTGGCAGACCCGGAAAAGGCCAGGCGCTATGGCCAGGTGTACGCCGCCCGGCTGCAGCATTGCGACACCGTCACCAACATGCTGTCCACATCAATGGTTATGAACGCTTACCTGCACACCGGGGAGGACAAGTACAGACAGTGGGTGCTGGACTACATCGACGGGTGGCGGGCGCGCTACGCGGACAACGGTGGCATCATGCCGGACAATG
>CAXFTV010000453.1:0-2628 GCA_964005845.1 uncultured bacterium | reverse complement strand
GCCAATAGCATTGGTACGGGCATTGGCACGGGTGCCAGTGACCAGAGCGACTGTGCTTCTAATCCATCGCCGTACTCCGGTGGCGTCAACCCGTTCGTGGTCGGATCACCGTTTCGCCGTCTTCTTCGATGAGCGGTCTATTGTATATATAGGGCGGTTCCAGCACCGCCTGTTGGGCTTCGCTCAATTCGCTCACCCAGGCAGGCTGGCTGGTCTCGTACGTGCCTCCCGCGAAGTGCAAATATTTCGGGCTGTAGCGGTAGAGCAGGGAGCGCCGTTCGTGTTCGGCCGTCCAGGGTAGAGTGCCGTGTAGGGTCGCCTCGTTGAAGATGACCATATCGCCGGCTTTAGCGGGAATATTGTAGACTATTTCGCGGTGTTGTTCCCAATTGCGGATTGGTACGGGCAGCGGAAAATTGGCCTTGTGACTGCCCGGGATCACACAGAGCCCGCCGTCGCCTTCGTCGACATCAGCCAACTGGAATTGGCAGACGATCATTCCGCAGCGGATTTGACCATTGGAGTAGGTATAATACTGGGAGCCGTTGAAGTGGCGGCTGGTCGAACCGTGCAGGATCAGGCCTTCAGACCCTTTGCCGCCGCAGAGCATAAAGGGCGAGTGATCCATCTTCCAGCCGCGGCCGAAGAGGGTATCTAGATAGGGGATCAGCTTCTTGTGGGCCAGGAGGGCGCGGAAGGGCAGACAGTGAGGCTTTTCCCATTCGAGCATGCCGGAGAACATTCCGCGGAGTTTGCCTTTTAAGGCGTCGCTATTTCCGGTGTTGTGGTTGCCGTCTTCGCCACGCTGGTCTTCATTGGCGTCGAAGGCCTCGTTGAGGGCCTGGACTTCTGTGTTACTGAGGAAGCTGGGGACTTTGAGGAAACCCTGGAGATCGAAGAGGAATTTTTCGCTATCGTTCATTTTTTTCCTTCGCGAAAGTTGTTTTGTGGGAGGTAATTTAGTAATTATCGAGAAGGCTCGATAGACCAATCGAGTAGTACGATCTATTTAAGCAAGTTGCGGGGGCTGATCGGCAGGCGCTTTCAGGTCGATCAATTGGATAAGAAAAGCGTGGGTGAAACTATGTTGAAGGTTGGTATTGCGGGGCTGCGGCGGGGGCGAGGGTTGCTGCAGATCTTTCACCATCATCGCGAAGCCCGGGTAGTGGCGGTATGCGATTCGGTGGCCGAGCGACGCGAGGAGGTGGGTGGGGAATTTGGCATCCCGAAAACCTATGCTGAGTTTGACGATTTTCTCGCTGCTGAATTGGATGTGGTAGTTATTGCGACCCCAGCTCCTCTGCATGCCGCGCAGTCGATCCAGGCCCTGGAAGCCGGTGCGAATGTGTTGAGCGAAGTGCCAGCGGCCTGGACTCTGGACGAATCTGCTGCTCTGGCTGAGGCTGTGCGGCGGACTGGGCGGTTGTATATGATGGGCGAGAATGTGAATTTTTATCACTATATCCAGGAGTGGAAAGCAACGATTCGAGCTGGTGAGTTGGGACAGGTATTTTACGCTGAGGCAGAGTATGTTCACGATTGCCGCAAGCTGATGCGGGATGCAGAGGGGCGGCCGACCTGGAGAGCATCGATGCCGCCGATTTACTATTGCACCCATAGTTTGGGTCCGGTATTGGACATTCTGGACGATCGCTGCGTATCGGTTTTGGGGATGGCGACTGGTGCGCATACCGAGCCGGAATTGGGCGCAACGGATATGGAGGTCGGTCTATTCAGAACCGAGCAGGGGCGAGTGATAAAGATTCTATGCGGGTTTTCGGTGACGCGCGAACCGGCCATGCATTGGCAGGTTTTCTACGGTACGGAAGGCGTACTGGAGAACAGACGGGCGCCGGGTGAAGAGGCCAAGGTTTTTCGCGCCGGCGAAGGGCAATTGCGGGCGATCGCAGCTGAGGTGTCGGATCCTCATGCGCCAGCAGAAGCGCTGGCCGGTGGCCATGGTACTTCGGAGTACTATATGGTGGACCGCTTTATCCGAGCGGTGATCGATGGGGGTGAATCGCCGATTGATGTGTACCGATCCCTGGATTTTTCGACTCCGGGTCTGTGCGCTCATCTATCGGCGTTGCAGGGGGGGATGCCGGTGGAGATTCCCGATTACAGGACGGGGTAGCCGGGTTTTCAGCGCGATGCGTTTGGTGCCCTATGGGTGCGGTCTTTGGCCGTACTTATGGATAAAAGGTCTCGGCGTTGTGAATGGGATCGTAGCCGACGTCCCGGCGCGGTGTTTCGATGTCGAAGATATTGTAGGTGTTGTCGGATATCACAAAGTAGTGTGCGCCGCTGGGCAAGGTCTTTTTCAGGTGGGCCTGGAAACATCGGTGCACCATCCGCGCAGCATCTTCCTGATGACACCAGACCGAGAAATAGCCGCGCTCTGAGGCCAGGGCGTCATTGGCGGCATTGACACCGCCCCAGCGCGTGGCAATGCCGCTATGACCTTGCTCGGCTACTCGTTTGATCCACTCTTCTACATGGGCTTTTTCACGTCCGTAATCGTTGATTGCATGTGCGGCAACGGTCGCGGGAATTCGCTGTGGCCATTCGGTTATTGCATCGAATTGGCGATCGGCAAGCGTAGAGTAGAACCCTTGCTGGTGAAAATCG
>CAXFTV010000452.1:0-3334 GCA_964005845.1 uncultured bacterium | reverse complement strand
TCGGGGGTGATCTGCATATTGGCCCGCGGGCCGTGTTCATCGAAAGTGCCGACGCGGCGGATAAATTCCTTCTCGACCCCGTAGCGCCATAATTCCAGTCCGTACTCAACCACCGCGTGGACTCGAAACTCCGCTTCTTCACCAGCCCTGACGCATTTGGGCCACATATATCCCAGCAGATCGTCCGAAAGCAGTCTGAACTGATAGACCTCGTCGGCGCGGACCTCCATCTGCACGATCTTCGATCCGTAACCCGAGCCGCCGAGGACCACTTCGTATTGACCTGGTTCGAGATCGGCGTACACCGCCCCGGCGATCGTCGAACGCGCCACTCTAACCCCTTTGATACCACGAAACTCGAACAGAATATCGGCCAGCGCCACATAGCGCTCGTTACTGACGTATCCAACCAGCATTTCCATCCTCCTCTATGGCCTCGCGCACTTGACCACAAAGCCGAAAAGATCCTATATACCCGGCTTGCTGTATAGCCAGCGCCCAGCCCGGTTGATTGCCGCTTAAACCTTAAGCCGCGGTGCCCCTTATGTCCACCACCGCGATCGTCCAGCCCACCAATGCGTTCACCGATTGGCCAGCGCCCAAATCGAGATATTTCAAGAAATTGGATTTGCGTTCAGAGCACCCGCAACAGGAGGGGCACAGACCCTTGAGTGAGACTATTGCCAAGGTCCAAAATACATATGCCCTAAACGATACCAGGGGTACGATCGTAGGTTTCTGGTTTCCTGAATATATGAAAACTATAAATGTCCCAGGTTTTCATTTTCATTTTATAAATGACCAGCGCACCAGAGGGGGACATCTTGGAGTTCTGGGGGTTATGGCAATTTTTGATTTCGGGATGCATCGAATACACACTCCACTATTCGAACATGCAAATATGGCTGGTGATTTTGGCTCAGCTACTGAAAAAGTAGAAAATAAATAACGATTACTTGAACCGATTGTCGGCTAAGGTGTACAGTGATGATAATTGGCTGACACCCGACCCTGCTCCGGCAACCTGTTTAGGCTGCTTTCTTCGCCTCCCTGGTTTCCCTTCTCTGGTTTGCTGTTGAGCTCCTGCATCGCTCGGCGTGGTTCCGACCATGTTCCGGCCCTGGTGTAGCCGCTTTTCAGATTAGATGAGTTCGTCGTCTTGGCCAAAGACGAGCAATACCCCGTTAAGATCTTTTACCGTAAACTCACGAATCCCATAGGGCTGCGTAGTTGGCTGTGTTTCGGGTTTTACATTTCGCGATATAAGCTCCTGGTAATATCCATCGACGTCTCTCACCCATAAGAAAAGATGTACTCCCCTAGGAGCATTTTCGCCCCGCGTAAAATGGACCGCAGCATTGTCCCGCCAAACTACAGCATAATTTTCGTCGCCAAAATCCCAGATGAATCCAAGTTCATCTCTATAGTGATGGGCAGTTGACAAAACCTCCTCAACGTGCAAGACGGCCGATGCTTGGACAAACTGTCGCGGATTTGAAGATGGTATTCCGGGCATCAAGGACTCCTTAAGAAACGGAAAGAAGCTCTGGCGGTTCACTGACTATGAATTTTACCTTGGGTAAGATCTCCATTCCCAATGGCTATTCTCAAATATTTTTCCATTAGCTTTGTGCTCATAATTGGTAAGCGTTCACAGACTTTGGCCTAAGCCGGCAGTAAGTTTGAAAGTATCGTACTGAACGATCTGGAGGCGTTGGTACGGACGACGGAAAATGGAAAGAGTTGGAAAAACCGCACCTGGTCTAATTCAGAAGCACTGTGTCACGTAAGCCGAACTAATCGCCCAAATTGGCAGTTGGAAGACCATGTGCATCGCATGTAAATAAAATCACCCTTTTTGCCTGGGACGCGATTAACTTTGTACAAGCGGACAGCCCCCCGCTCAAATAGCGGCCTATCGAAGCCGGAGCGCGCCGCACCGCCGTCATGCAGGCCGCTTAGAGCCGTCCTTCGCAAGAAGGATCCGCTCTTCACGACCATCCTGCTTGTACCAAGAAATTAATATCTATCGAACACTGTACTTATTGCCTGGCGACCGCTGCAAGAAGCATCGCTGCCACAAGAATTAAATGGCTAGTGGTCCGGTTCATCGTGGCTAGGCCATAAGTGCCATGGTATTGCGCGGTTGATTAAGCAATGATAGCTGCGGCCTATATGCGAAGAGGATCCCTTTGCGACTCAGGCCGGCTTGGCCCCGTTCTGTTGCCACTGAGTGAGGTAATCTTCGAACCGAGCGCAGCATGACTGTTGCAGCGGCGCCCCTAGCCTACCCGAAGTCTCCATGTACTTGCCGACGAAATCAGCTGAACGCTGTCGACAACAGGCAGAGTTATCAAGCGCGGCGTCGAGACATTCAAACAGCTCCTTTTCGGTCGCGGCGAGCAGGCCTCCATTCTCTTCTGGAGGCATCTTCCACTGATACGTGACCCCTTTTTCAAGAACGCTTTTCATCCGCCGTTTGCGATACAGCGGATGCTCAATATCCTGCGTCCCGCACGGATGCAAGTGGATGGAAGCCGCCCCGGTAAAGTAAGCGCAAATAATGAGCCCCGAGAAATTGGAGACGATGACGTCGCTCATGAGAACGTCAAACAGATTGTCTCTCTCCACATCTTTGTACTTGAGAAATACGTTGCCGTACTGCTCAGCAATTTCCTCAAGACGTTGAAGATAGGACCGTTCATAGCGAAATCGGTCATGCATGCGGAGGATGACGTTGACCTCGCGTTCCGCCAGGTAATAAAGCAGCCGGTTCATCAACTCTGGCTCATCCACGTCCCAATGCTGGAAGACAGGCCCAAATCCCCAGGTGAAGCCTAACATGACGGTGGGTCTGTCGATGGATTTGAATGGGTAGAACCCCGCAATATCGTTTCGTTGAACCGGCAGGTTCAGGAGCATGTCGGCATAGAGCATGCCCACCACCCGGCAGTTATCCGGATGAATACGACTGGCCTCAATCCGGTGCTGCCGTTCGAACTGGCCGTAGCATTGATGAATGAAATTCGGGTTCGCATCCTGCACTCCCCCGAGGAGCTTACTCAACCTCTTGTGGGCCTTTGAAAACTCTATCTCCGCTCGCAGCTCCTTCCAGCCGAAGCCATGCCACAGGTACACCAGATTCTCGAATACGCGTTTTTTGGGCAGGTGGTTGTCTACAAAGAAAAAGTCTGGACCGAAACTCTTGACGTTCTGAAGAAATCGACGATTGCCTCGCTCCCATAGTGGGACCGTCAGGGGCATGACCTGTTGGATGGGTGTACTCTTGTACTGCTCGACGTCGTCTATGCCCACCACCACATCGATATCTGTG
>CAXFTV010000451.1:0-7828 GCA_964005845.1 uncultured bacterium | reverse complement strand
TGTCTGGTGCAATTTTTGAATGGTTACCCCGGCCACGAGGTTGCCCAACATGGCCGCTGCCCGGCAGGACTGCCGGGCAGCGGCCATGTTGGGCAACCTCGTGGCCGGGGTAACCATTCAAAAATTGCACCAGACAGGTACGGCTACCCCCGAGGAAATCCGCCAACTCGGCAAAAATATCGACTATATCTACCACCCGGAGAAAGCCGAGGATATCCGCACTGCCCTCTACTGGCGAGATGCGGATATAGAAATTGTGGAAAACTACCCGGCACCGATCGATTTAAAACATATCATCTTTGACCACGACGGCACCCTTTCCACTTTGAGAGAAGGCTGGGAAAAGGTCATGGAACTCATGATGATGAAAGCTATACTGGGGGATAAATACGACGCGGCCGACGAAACCCTCTATCAGCGCGTCAAACGGCGGGGAGAAAATTTCATCGATGAGACGACGGGCCTGCAAACGCTGGTGCAAATGCAGCAACTGGTCCACCTGGTCGAGGAATTCGGCTGTATCCCCGGCGCCCAAATTCTGTCGGAACAAGGCTACAAGGAAATTTATAACGACGCTTTAATGGCCATGGTGCGGCAGCGCATCGAGAAACTGAAGAAGGGCGAATTGGACAGATTTGATTTCGCCTTAAAAGGCGTACATGATTTTCTGCAAACCTGCTACGATAGGGGTATAAAACTTTATCTGGCCAGCGGTACAGATGAAGCTGACGTCATCGAAGAAGCCGGGGCCATGGGTTATGCAGAGCTCTTCGAGGGGCGGATTTACGGCGCTTTGGGCGACGCCAAAAAAGAAGCCAAGCGCATGGTCATGGATAGAATCACCGGCACTATCGGCGCCGGCAATGCGAACCAGATTGCCGCCATCGGCGATGGCCCCGTCGAAATACGAGAAATGCGCAAACGCAATGGCCTGGCCATCGGAATCGCCAGCGACGAAGTGCGTCGCTTCGGCTTGAACCCGAATAAGCGCTCCCGCCTCATTCGCGCCGGTGCCCATTTTATCATTGCCGATTATTCACAGGGGGATAAGCTCTACTCACTGCTCGACATTAAATAGGCGAGCGCTGCCGGCTCAAAAATAAACCAGGACATTGCCCTGCATGCCGGTATAGCCATCGATGGCAAACCACAACCCGCCAGCGACAACATTGCCCAGGATCAAGCCCAGAAAAAAGGGCTGCAGGCGGCGATACGCCCGTGGTCCGCCCAGTTTCAATACCGCGCTCTTGAATCCCCAGATCAGAAAGATACTGCACCAGATTTGCCCCGCCACCCAGGTGGTGGCAATGGGGAAGCCGATCGGGTGCAGCGGCCACCAGAGCAAAAAATTCCGCGCCAGCATCAGTAGCAGCATAAATGCCCCCCCCAGACTCGTACACAGCCAGCCTTGCCAATTGACGCCGGTGGCCGCGTTGATCCACACCGATGCCGCGTTGAAGGGACCCTGGTTCGTGCGCAGGAAAAACATCTGGTTCAGATTGATGCCGCCGTGCTCATAAGCCTGCACCAGCAGGTACCAGTTCGACGCCGCCAGGGAAACCACGAGGGCCACGGCCATGGCCCAGAATAGTGGCCGCTTATTTTTTCCGACACTGCTCTCCGACTCCAGTTTCAAAGCATTGGCGCAGGCGGCCATGGCAAAGATCCGCACTTTGAAAATCCAGGTATAGGTCAGGCTCAGCGCCACCAACCCCTCCTGTCCGATAACCGAGGTACCCACGGCCGAATTGACAAAAGCCTGCGGATCACTCGGGGTGCGGATGGTCGCCAGCCCGGCTTCGGCGACAAAGCGGGTCAAGCCGATGAAAAGCACGAAGGCGACAAAGAGGAAGCAGACTGCCACCCAGCGTGGCAGACCCGACATCTCCAGCCAGATACCCAGAAAGGCCAGGCCCAGCACCAGGCCCAGCACGGCCGTGCGATAGGAGAAAATCTCCCCCGAATCGTCGACGCGCTCGTCCCCGCGGCAGGCTTTGCGCCAAACCTGGCCCAAATGCCGCCGCGCCGTCCACAGGATAAAAGCCACGAAGACGATCATCGCTCCCATGCCCTCGTGCGCCGTTATGGCATCTGCAGAGGAGGAATCGGGCAATTCCTGATGCAGCGAAATGCCCATGAGGGCGCAGGCGGCACGCTGCAGCATCAGCAGGACAAAACAGGACCAGATTCCCATCAGCACCTGCAAGTTGACAAAGTACGAAAACCCCAGCGTCATAAAGCTCAGAGCCAGCCCCAGATGCAGGGCGTCGGGGATCAGAACAATGCTCGTAGACAGCTGTATTTCGGGCACGAAACTGAAGTAGTTGTGGAGAGAATTGATACTGAGGACGGCAAAGGGAATGAGGAATCCCAGCCACATGACGAAACTTTTAAAAAAGGGAGGCACCAATCCCGGCGCGGCACCCTCGCGCATCATTTCCAGCGGCAATTGTATCAGGGGGTAGACCAGGCGCTCGTTTTCGATCCACTGTTTGCGCAAAATGGTCATGCAGCAAACCATGACAAAGCAAAGGACCAGGAAAAAAAGCGACCAGGCTCCCAGCGGCAGTACCCACTCGCCCCAGGGAATCGACGCCCCGGCCGGCAGTCCCTCGAAGAAATAGCGCACCGCCAGCGGATCCTGGGGGGCGAGCCAGGGTTTTATGAAGGGCTGCAGACTTTCAGCCCAGTTGTTTTCCGGCGTCGCGTAGTAGCTGGGACTGACAATCTTGGGCACCATGTGCTCGACATAGCCTTCGGTGGGCACCGTGGCGGCAACCATCAGCATTATGAAGACTACGGTCAATTCAGCCCGTCCCAGCGCCAGGCGGCAATGCACTACTTTCAACCCGACATTGAGAATTGCCGCAAAGAGAAAGAAGGTGAATACGGCAATGGGCACACTGATATTGAGCGCCATCCAGGAAGCATTTATGAAGGTGCTGTAGAGAGCCCCTATATTGGCGCCAGCTGCCAGAACCGCCCCTACTGAGAGCGCCTTCAAACTTACTCCGGCCGCCCGACCTTCCTCTCCTGTCAGCTGTCTTGCCACTTTTTCTCAGGGCCGGATCTGGTAGGCAATGGCGTAGAAGGCGAGGGTGGCACCCGTCCGGTTCGGGTCGCTGCGGTGCCAGGTGTAATTGCTGAAAAACAGGCCATCCCCCGGGTCCATGGACAGCAGCAACTCGCGCGAAAAATCGATCTGCTGCGGCGGAATCCGATGGCGTTTGAATGGTTCGAAAGCGCCGCGCAGACGCCCCAGGGGCGGGTCGTCGTAATAGGATTCATGTTCGGCCAGCGACCAGTCCCGATGGCTGCCCGGCATCAACGCCAGGGCGCTGGCATCGCGCTCGACGCGGTCCAGGGGAATCCAACAATTACAGCCCCGTTCCGGATCGATATGCCAGTAGAAAGAATCCTGGTGAAAATAACTGCGCCCCCCCTGCTCCTCGCGGACGGCGCCGTGCTTTATGCCGACCTGGTCGGCATAGAGTTCCACCTCTCCCCCAAGTAGCAGGCGCATGGCTGCCACCAGCTCGGAATGCGCCGCTACCCGGGCGAAAATCTCTTCCTGCTGAGCCGGCCTCTGGATGCCTCCGGGCAGGGCACTTGCGCCGCTTCCCTGGTAGCGCTGGGGGTCGAGGACCTGGAAACAGTTTTCCGGCCAGTCTGGTCTTTCCTCGACGATCTCGGCAACCCGCCGGCGCACCCCTGCGACCAGCTCTGGCTCGATCAACCTGTGGACCAGACAGTAGCCTTGCTCGCGGTAATCCCGTCGGTGCTTGTAAGTGAGTTGCAAGACAAAATCCTTTCCGATAGGCGCGACCCCAAGATAAAGCATCGCCAGGGCCCGGGCCAACACACTTTTCATCCTGCCGCCGCGGGCGGATCTCCCAGGTCGGGAATGGCCAAGAGCTTACCCCCCTCCAAAGCTGACTGGTGGGCAATGAGACCGGGGATCAAATAGCGAGCCGCAGCCCATACGTTATTCGGGGGCAGATCGCCGCTGCCGCAAGAACGGACGAAGTCGTGCACCAGAAATTGGTGCGAGCCCTTGTGCCCATTGGGCAGTCCGGCGAACTCTGCCGGCAGCCGGTCAACGGGATGGACGGCGGCCACGCCCCGATGCGTGCCATCGGCCGCCGTCACTTTTACCATATTTTCGCCTTTGCCGCCCGCGGGGATTTCGCCGCAGGCGAGCTGAGCGGAAACATCGATGCAAGTCTGGCGATCCTTGGTGACCCACATCTGGCTGCCGACCTGTTCTTCGTAGCTGGCCTCGGTACCGTACAATCTCATGCCCACCGTGCCGGGATGGCCAATCCGCCGGAATTCGCTGATCCGCGCCATGCTGCCGTCCGCCATGCGGCAGAGCATGGTTTCGTTGCTGAAGGGATTCTTCCAGACATTGTCCACGCGGGCGTAGAGCTGATCCGCATGGCGGTCTACAAAACCCATGCCACTCACGTGAGTGGCATGGGAACCGGTTACCGATACGATCATGCTGGTGGAATGGGTCGGGTAAAACATCGGCGGCATGCCGTAGTATTGCTCCCACTTTTCCCCGTGCCGCCACCTGGCGACATCGTACAAACCATGGCTATAGTCGTGGTAATATTCGGCTTCGGCATAGACGATGTGGCCGAAATCACCATTTCTCAAACGCTCCCTGGTGTAGATTGCACAGGGGTAATAATAACTGGTCTCGCCAATCATATAGATCTTGCCCGTCTGCTCCACGCTCTCGACCAAGCGGGTGATTTCCTCCAGGGAGATGGCGGAGGGCACCGCCGAATAAACGTGCTTGCCCGCCCGCAGAGCCTGTACGGCCTGGGGGCCGTGAAGATGGTGCTGGGTAATTATGGCAATGGCGTCTACATCCATGGCGCAGAGTTCATCGAGAGAAGAACAGCGCTCCCCAATGTCGAACTGGGCGCAGCGAGCCTCCAGCTTTGCGGCATCCAGATCGCAGAGCACCACATTCTCCACCGCTGGATGGTGTTTGAAAAGAGGAATAAAGCATCCTGCAAAAGACCCTGCCCCGCATATGCCGACTCGGATTCCCATGGCACTCCTTGCGCGCAAAAAAACGTATCAGCTGCTCTCCGCAACCCTGATTAAAAGTGCCAAAGCGGCTGCGGATTTTGCCTTGTGGCGCTTCTGATCCCTTTGTTCGCTACTTGACCACGCTGGTCAAAAAACCTTTTATAAACTCTAATTTTCGTTCAAAAACGAATTCATTTCAAGAGGTAATTATGAAAGTTGCCGTGTTTGGCGCCGCCGGCTGGGTGGGACGCGCCGTGCTCGAAAATTTTGCCGGCAAGCACGAAGTCCGCGCCTTTGAAATCAACCCGGCCGCCTGGGATGTCTACCGGGAGATAGACGGCGCGTGGGAGGGCGAGAAAGTCTACGGGGACATCGCCGATTTCCACGCCGTCGACAAGGCCCTCGCAGGCATGGACGGCGCGGTCCACCTGAGCGCCTATTTCGGTGGCGAAAAACCGCCCGAAGAAGACCAGAAACCCTTTCTCGTCAATGTCAAAGGGCTGTGGAATGTACTGGAATCGGCCCGCCAGCGGGAGCTGGTGCGCGTAGTGCACATGGGCTCCTGTCAGGTGGTCCATCCCGACGGCATTTTTTTTAGCGCCGACATCCGCCGTCCGGATGCCGGCCTCTACGCCGTTGGCAAGCGCCTGCAGGAAGAGTTGTGCCGCCAGCACCACGATGCCTATGGGCAGAGAATTATCGTCTTCCGGCCCGCCAGCATCATCGACTCCCGCGGCAAAATCGATAGAGAAGGCCAGCCCCTGGGCGGCGGCGGAACCAGCTGGGTCTGCCGCCACGACCTGGCCCAGGCCTGTCACCTGGCGCTGGAAAACACCGCCATTGATTTTGATATCATGCACACCGCGGGCCATCCCGAGGCGGAAAAATACTGCAACGTGGCGCGCTCGCGCGAGCTTCTGGGCCTGGAATACAAAGGGCGGCTAGGCGACGACGCCTAGCCGCTTCCCCGCCAGGGCTGCCATACTGTTACCAGGGAGACCCATTGTGATTACCGCCGAAGCCATATGGAACCAGTTGCGTGCGCTCGAGGATAAAATGTTCGGGACGCCGCTGAGCGTCGTAGACGTGGGCCTGATTTACGATGTCGAGGTCCAGGACAGGGATGTCTACATCAAGGTCGCGGTGTTCAACAGAGGCCACCTGCAGATCAACAGCCTCTCATCACCCGTGCGGCAAAAAATACTCGCAATGGAAGGCGTTGGTGAAGTCAGGGTAGAATGCGTCTGGGAACCGGCGTGGACACCTGATCGCCTCTCGCAGAAAGCCCGGGATGTGCTCGGCTTTGAGCCGGACGATCCCGTCGAGGGAAGACTGCACGTCCGCGCGACGGAAAAAGCCGCTGCCGATGCCCCGCCTTGCGAGTCAAAAGAGCTCGACAGGGATCCCCTTTTTATCCCGGAAGATGCGTGGGAATTCGTCGCGCAGCTGCCCAGGGACCGCTTCCACAAGTGGTGGGGGGGATGGCGCTTCTGCAAACGATTTGTGGTCGAAGAAAGAGACGGACTTCCCAGACGCGGCGAACCAGTCTATTTGAACTGTGCCTTTGCCGGCAACCAAATTCGCGCTATGGCAAAGGAAATCCGCCTTGTAGAAGAATGCTCCGGAGAGGAGATTCCCTGTCAGGTTTACGCCCAGCAGGCAGACGCCGAGCCCAAAAGCTGCTCTATTGTCTTTCTGGCCAGTGTGGCCGCAGCAGAACGCAAAACCTACCTCGTGTTATACGGCAATTTCTCGCCCGCCTGCTGGAGACCGATCTATCAGAGCGATTTAGAGGTGCGCGGCGAAGAATACGCCCTGGAGATCGAAAACAGCTACTACCGGGCACGCCTTTCTCCCGTGATGGGACATTTGCGCAACCTCGAATTCAAGAAATGGGGTAAAACCATGCTCGATTGGTACGAAGAGCCGACCCCCATTAACCTAACCGATGCGTCGAACGATCCCAAAGGCGAACTCGACATCGCCTGGCACGGGGAACACAACTGTATACACTGGACTCCCGATTTCAGCAATCAACTCCGCTTCCGCATGACCAACTGGCCGGAGCCGCCGAACTACGAGGTCGTAAAGGGCCCCATCTGCACCATCGTCAGGCGCTGGGGCTACCCTGTAACACCGATCTATCCGGCCCTGCCGCAACGTGCCGTCAGCATCGAAGTCACTTATGTCTTCTACAGTGGGCTACCCTACTTTACAATGGCTACCCGCCTCGATGTCGAGCAAGAAGTAGACATCGAGGTAGTGCGCTTCGACCAGTGGCTCTTCGACAATGCCTTTACCCATGCGCTGAGCATGGTGGAAGGAGGAGAAGTAGAGATCTCGAAAGAAGCGTTCTCGTTTGCACAGAGTAATCCCGCGCTGCTGGGCTTTGTCAACGAGCATCTCAAAGATGCTTTTGTCTCCCTGAGACTCGCGTTCGACGCGCGTGGCTTTCCCGGGGCCTTTCAGCCGCAGGACACCGGTGTTTGGATGCGCTCATTTGGCCAGAAAATTTGGAATCGAGCCGCGTTCCAGGCAGGAGGTAAAACGCTGGCCATCCAGCCTGGAGCAACGCTGGCGGAATACAATGCCTATCTCGCCTATAACGCCGGCGAAGAGGGCGGCCACGATCAGGCAGGTGCCTGGTATAATCTGCTGCGTCGACCCTTGCACCTAACCTATTAAAGAGCCCTTCCTCTACGCTGGCCAGATCTGTGTTCCCCCGTCCACGCGCAGCACCTGTCCGGTGATATAGGTATTTTTCTCCGAAACCATAAATTCC
>CAXFTV010000450.1:0-3542 GCA_964005845.1 uncultured bacterium | reverse complement strand
GTCGCTGTATTCGCCTACGCCATTTTGATCAATACAGACTATTCTCAGAGATGCCTGAATCCTGACTGCGGAAGCAACTGCAGTCTACCGCACCTCTGCAGCGCCGGGAAAAACCGCTACGGGAAGAGCAAAAATGGAAATTCGGATCGTACTAGCTGATGATCACAAAATCATTCGCGACGGCCTCCGCGCTTTATTGGATCAGGTGACGGACATGGAAGTGGTAGCGGAGGCGGAAAACGGCTATGCGGCAATAAAGCTAATTGGCGAACACGACCCGGACGTCGTCATCATGGATGTAGGCATGCCGGATCTCAACGGCGTCGAGGCCACCCACCAGATCAAAAAAAGGTCCCCCGACACCAAGGTTATCGCGCTGTCGGTCCATTCGGATACCCAGTTTGTGGCAGGTATGTTTCGCGCTGGAGCCTCGGCTTACTTGTTGAAAAACTCCGCCTTTGACGAACTGATCCAGGCCATCCATGAAGTATCCGATAACCAGACCTACCTCAGTCCGAAAATAGCCGGCATCGTAGTTGAAGACTACGTCCATCATCTGGCGACGTCCTACTCTCCGGCCAGCACCCCGCTTACGGAGAGAGAGCGCGAGGTGCTGCAATTGCTGGTCGAGGGCAAGGATACCAAAAAAATTGCCTCTCACCTGCACGTCAGCGTCAAAACAGTGGCCACCCATCGGCAACACATCATGGATAAACTGGATATTCACAGCCTGCCCGAGCTCACCAAATATGCCCTCCGCGAAGGACTGACCTTCCTCGAAAGCTAAGCTCTTATCAACACATCTGCGAGTTTTTTTATCCTGCACGCAATCTAACCTACTGCCAAATGCGTCTTTTTGAAATACAAAATCAGAGATTCGCCGATTGAGTCTGTACCTGATTTAGGGTTATTGTACCCTGCTGAATTAGGCAGCTGTAATCACACTCAAGGCCATATTAACACTGACTTTGGTATCTGAAGCTCTCTTAGCAAGATAGAATGGCAACATGACCACCCGGATCCTCATAGCCGACGATCAAAAGACCATCCGCGCTAGCCTGCGCGACTTGCTGGACCAGCAAACCGATATGGAGGTGGCGGCCGAAGCCGCGGACGGACACACAGCGCTAGCACTGGCCCGCAAACTTGCGCCCGATATCGTTATCATGGACATCGTCATGCCCACTCTAAACGGCATCGAGGCCACCCGCCAGATAAAGCTCGAAGCCCCGGCTGTCAAAATCATCGCCCTTACCATGTACCGAGATACCCAGTACGTCAAAGGCATGCTCGAAGCAGGTGCCTCTGGCTACCTGCTGAAAAATTCCGCCTTCGAGGAACTGGCCCAGGCCATTCGCGCCGTAACTGCTGGGCAAAGTTACCTAGGTCTGGGGGTGAAAAATAGCGCGGCAGAAAAAAGCATCAGCGCCATTGAAAACTGCCCCTAGCCCCTGGGTCCAGGGCAGCCCAACTCTAGCAAGTGTAGCAAATTATATCCTACCTCCCCGGATCCCGGCTCCTTGCTCGGGGCGTGGGATTTCCAGATCCAGTTTCTCATTGTCTTCTTCCCGCCAACGCCGCCTAGCTACTGCACAAAGGCTCGAATGCCACGATATCGCCCGGTGCGTAATCCACTGCGCCGACCCAATCCCCGGGCTGTAAACCCGGCAAAGGTGCCCGAAGCCGAACCACGGTGCGATCGGCGTCGGGGTTCATGGCCGTGGCGATTTCCGCCCAGGCCCCATCGCTTTCGCGCTGCAGACGAGTGCGGTGCAAATTGCCGCTGCGGGCCATGATATAAAAATCCAATTCGACCCGATACTCTTTGACCGCGACTACCCGTGCCCGCCCCAGCACCGAGGTAACGTCCAGTTCGAGCTGGTGGCGACCAGGGGACATTTCAATGACGGTTTTTACCAGATAGTTGTGACCCCGACCGGCGGGGTTGATGCGCAGGCGGTCGCCGGCGGCGACCCCTTGCAGCCCTTCGACCTGAATAGTGCAAGCCGCCCGCTCGAGAGACAGGATGCGGCCCTGCTGACACGCCTGCTCAAAATCGTAGCTATGCCCCCCCACCTGCACGCCGGTGGCACCGCAGGCCACGATCTGCCCATCCACAATCGCGGCCAGACGACCCCGCAGTTCGGTGCCATTGGCAAAATGGGTCCGCTCCCGGGGACCGGCCTCGGGCGCCCAGTAAATCTCAAGCTGCTTTCCATCGCTAGTGGTCAACTCGACCCCGCTGGCCATCGGTGCATTTTCGCTGGCCCGAATGCCGCCGACCTTTGCGAGCGTGGCCGGCCCGCAGCGCGGCTCAAAGACCAGGTCCACCCGCGTGCCCGGATCGCCTGCCCCGGGCCGCCTTTTCCAGAGCAGCGTGCGGTAGTTGTAATTGGACTCTTCAGGAGCGGCCATAACCGCAGTAGAACGGGCACTCAGAACCTGGGTAGAGGGGCTGGCGTCCAGCTGATACAAATCCAGGTGGACACCCGGCTCGCGGCAAAACTCCCACGATCCCTTCCAGGCGGAGCCGCCCTCCAGCGCCTCCACCTGGTCCATGCAGGCCAGGCCCGCATAATCGGGATGCGGCAGAGCCTCGTGCTGGCCCCGCTCGCCGCGCGCATCCGCCACCGTCCCAGGCAGTGGTTTGCGTCCCACCTGGGCAGCACTGAAACCGCCCTCCAGGCCGCGGCAGACGCGCCAGTGCTCGGAGCCACCGCAGATTCGCGCCAGATCCACCAGGGCCACCCCCTCACCTTCGGTTTCCACCAGCCCCAGCAAGCGCCGCAACTTGACGCCAGGCCGGTACCAATGCTGCGCCGCCGCGTCCCAGGCCCAGCGCTCGGCCTCGAGCTCCACAATCTGCAAACCCGTCGTCAGCAGGGTGCGCACCAGACGTCCCCGACCGGCGATTTGCTTCAAAAAATACCAGGGGGTGTCGTAGGGCAGCTGTAGCGGCCCCAACCCCTCCACCGTGCCCCACATCGAATTGTGCGTTGCCCAGTTGCCCTCCCAGTAGGAAACGCTGGCCCAGGACTGCGGATAACCCAGATCGCTGAGAAAGGGCCGCTCGTAGGCAAATAACTGCACGTCCAGCAGATCCATGTGCCGATGGCCGGTGGTATCCCCGTAGACGACCCCGAGCGCGGCCCGCTCCGGTGCCTCGCCGGTCCGCAAGATGGCAATGCCGACGCCGTCGTGAATGGTAGTTCCCGGGCGGCGCGCCACCCCGCTAACTACCTGATCGCGAATCCGGGCAACGGCATCATCTCCGGTATATTGTGCCGCCCGTTCCAGCGTCTCGGGCGCCAGCGGGGAATAAAGCGGCATCCCCCCCATGTCCCCCGCCTGCACTCCGGAAGACCCCCCATCCCCAAATCCGAACATGGCCTTGCCCAGCATGGTGGTTTCGTACGGCGCCGCAACAATGCGGGCGGCACGCGGGTCGGCCATCAATGAGGGAAAAAGCGACTCTGGATAGGCCCCGGGACAATCCTGGCGCAGCTGGCGAAGCTGGTATTCCAGATCGAAAAGGCCACTGG
>CAXFTV010000449.1:0-3836 GCA_964005845.1 uncultured bacterium | reverse complement strand
CGCAACCTCAACGGCGTCAACGAGGGCCTCAACGTCACCTTTCATCTCTCCCACGTGGGCGCCTGCACCGGTCGCGACCACTTTTCGGGCTGGGGCCTGGACTGGATCAACGTCGGCCTGACCTACCTGCCCTATCTGCACCGCTTCTACGCCCCGGCCGACGCGCGCGCCGCATTTGTCGCCGTGCGCGACCTGGCGGCCCACTACGGCGGCCACATCATCGGCATTCCCCGGGACGATTTGCCGATTCTGGAAAAACAGGATGGCAGCGGGGCGCTGTGGACGGCGGAGTCGGCGTGGGAAGAAATTACGGCATATCGGCAGTACCCCGGGGCACGGCGGGCAATTCTGGCCTTCGGCGCGCCGGCTTTTCTGGGCGCCGAAGCCGCTGCCATGCTGCAGCAAGAAGATCTGCCGGTGGACGTTTTCATCATCAATGGCCTGCCGCTGGCGGCGAATACGCTGCGCGATTTGCTTGCGCATTACAACGCAGGTGTGGTCACAATCGAGGATGGCGTGATCGGCACTGCGGCAACCGGTTTGCGCGGTTTTGCGGCGCTGGTGGCCAGCGCTGCCAGCGGGCAACCCCGGGCCCATCTGGGCATCACCGATCCGCGCATCGCCCCGTCCGCGGGCCACCTGGAAACCTGGGCCCATTTCGGTCTCACCGCTACCGCCCTGACAGAGGCCGTCAAAGGGCTTTAAAGCAAGAGGAGGAATAGGATCATGTTGCGCACGATGATTTTAATCACGGCATGGACGATCGCAGCTCTGGGCTGCGGCGGTTCCGAGGAAGGAAGTGTAGAAGTGGACAGCGAAGCTCTCATGGACCCCGCCGGCGCCGCCATGAACCAGCAGGCGCCAGACCAATTCGACGTCGAGTTCAATACCAGCAAGGGCATCTTCGTGATTTCGACCACCCGCGACCTGGCGCCCAATGGCGTCGACCGATTCTACAACCTGGTCAAGGCCGGATTCTACAACGAGTGCCGCTTTTTCCGCGTCGTGCCGAACTTCATGGCGCAGTTCGGCTTTCACGGAGATCCCGAGGTCACCAAAGTCTGGTTCAATGCCTCGATCCCCGACGACCCGCGCAAAGAGAGCAATACGCGCGGCAAAATTACTTTCGCCACCCGCGGTCCCAATACCCGCACCACCCAGTTGTTCATTAACTTCAAGGACAACAGCTATCTGGACGGACAGGGGTTCACCCCCTTCGGCGAGGTCTCCAAGGGGATGGACGTGGTGGACTCGATTCACAGCGGCTACGGCGAAAAACCCAATCAGCAGCAGATCGGCATTAAGGGCAACCGCTACCTGAACAAAATCTTTCCCGACCTGGATTATATCATTAGTGCCCGGGTCATCGATTGAGCCAAGCCGGCGCCGGGATCAGCAACGAGCGCCTGGGGCTCCAGGCCGGCACCCTGGCGCTGTTGGCCGCCCTGTTGTGGGGCGGCAACTCGGTCTTTATCAAGCTGGGTCTGGAGGGCGTTCCGCCCCTGGCCATGGCCGGGATTCGCTTTGTCCTGGGCCTGGTAGTAGTCTGGGCCGCGGCCCTCTTCTCGGGCATCTCCCTCCGCCCGGGAGCGCTCGAGTGGCGCGGCCTGGGCGGTTTGGGGGCGCTGTTTGTGGCGCAGATCGTCCTGCTCAATCAGGGTACCTACTTCACCACCGCCGCCCGTTCCACCGTGCTGATGAGCACCTATCCCTTTTTCACCGCCTTCTTCGCGCATTTTTTCGTTCCCGGCGACCGCCTCAGCACTCCCAAGGTCGTGGGTCTGGTGCTCTCCTTTGCCGGGGTGGTGCTGATCTTTGCCGAATCGCTGGCGCTGCCGGGGATCTACCTGCTGGGAGACGTTCTGGTGCTATTCAGCGGCATTTTGCTGGGCCTGCGGCAGGTGGTGATCAAACGCCTGGTACACGGGATGCATCCCTACAAAGTGCTGTTCTGGCAATCGCTGCTGAGCCTGCCGGTATTCTGGGCATTCAGCGCAGTCTTTGAACGCGATGCGGCGTACTCGTGGACCCCGCCGGTCCTGGGCGCCATCCTCTACCAGGGGGTGGTGGTAGCCGGTCTGTGTTTTATCATCTGGGTCTCCCTGATGAAACGCCACAGCGCCAGCCGTCTGGGGGCCTTTGGCTTTGCCACCACCGTGTGCGGCGTCCTCCTCAGCGCCCTGTTGCTGGACGAGGCGCTCTCGTGGCTGCTGCTCTTGAGCACGGTACTGGTGGCAGCCGGCATCGTCGTGGTCAACCGCGAGGACGATTGAGCTGCGGCTCCGGGCCACAAGCTAGTGGCAGTTCCCGGCGACCGCCCCGGGCCTGGCCGCATAGCTTACTGCGAACTCGCGTTCCCCCCTCGCTTCCACGGCGGCCAATTCGCTCAGAATGATTTCCCTTTCCTGGCGCGTCACCACGGGAAATCCGTAGAACTGGCTGGCGTATTTCAAGGGACCTTTTTTTGCACTCCGCTCGGCCACGAATTCGAGGTGGCGCGCGCTCCGATCCCGCATGTAGGCATTGGCAAAAGGAACGATCTCGCGGGCCATTTGCCGGACCGCATCCAGCAAGTTCGCATCCAGTTCAAATCCCAGGCTATGACGGCCGCAGGCCATGGCCGCAGCCGTGGTCGTGCCGGTGCCCAGGAAGGGATCGAGGACGGTGTCTCCCCTGACGGAAAACATATTTATCAGCCGCTGGGCCACCTCAAAGGGAAAGGCCGCACTGCGCGACCTCGTCGCTCTGTTGAACAACTCCTGGCCGGTGCCCTTTACATCCATCCACACATCGGAGAACCAGAGGTTTCTCTCCTCCCAGAAAATCGCGCTCTCCCGTCTGTTCTGCCTCTCCTCTGCTTTGTTGAATTCCCGCTTTTTTCCCTTCCTCAAAACCAGGATGTACTCGTGCTCCAGCGTTACATAGGCACCGGCCGGCAGCATGCCCGAGCCCATGAATTTATTGGGGGCGTTGGTCTGCTTGCGCCACAGGATATCCGGCAACGCCCGGAATCCGACACCGAGGAGGTATTGCAGTATTCGCGCATGATTCGAATAGAGGCAAAAATCGCCCTTCAGAGTGCGGGTGGCATCGCCGATATTGATGCAGGCGATGCCGCCGTCTTTTACGACGCGATAGATTTCGTCCCAGACCGGGTCCAGGGTGCGATGCATGAACTCAAAGGCGCTGACCCCGTCGCCCTTTTCCAGCGCTTTTCTTATCGCCGCATCCTGCAGCGCAAAAAGTTCATCCCACATCGCAACCATGGGATAGGGCGGCGAGGTGACGACCAGATCCACGCTGTTCGAGGATACGGAATCCAGCCGCTTTGAATTTTCGTTGAAGACCCTGTGGATGGTTTGCATGAAAGTGGCCGGCGCTCGGCTGGTTTCCCAGCTTGCTATTCGTTCACTTTTGTCGGGCGCGCCGCTCCCGATTCAGATGAGATCTTCGCCGCCTTAGCAGCCGGCCGCAGCGCTCGCTCAGTAATTAGACGGCCAGCTCGACAGCTTGTTGCACGCGCTGCTGGATCAGATCGCATCCCCCCTGCCAGAAGGCCCGCTCCGCAATATCGAAGCCCAGGGCGGCGACCAGCTCGGCGGGAGCGCGGGAGCCGCCGGCCGCAAGCAGGGCGAAATAGCGCTCGACGAAGGCCGCGCCCTCGCACTGGTAGCGGGCGTAGAGGGCCAGGACCAGGAGTTCGCCGAAGGCATAGGCGTAGACGTAGAAGGGCGTGTTGACAATATGGGGAATATAGAGCCACCAGCAGGCGTGCTCGGCGCCCAGCTTCAGAGAGCCCCCGAACATCTCCTGCATATTGGCCTGCCACAGCTCGT
>CAXFTV010000448.1:0-10529 GCA_964005845.1 uncultured bacterium | reverse complement strand
TTCAGCGGCGGCGATCTCTGGGTTTCGCTCGATGAGACAGTGCCGCCCGGACGCTCCTGGCAGCTGGTTTCAGGCCTGGAATGGGAACCATCCGGCACCTATCACCTCAGCCTCGAGTCCTACTATACCAGCCTTTCCAACCTGGTCCTCATCGACGAGGAGAGGACGGAGAATGAGGGGCGGGAAACCTCCGAGGAAGTATTCAAGACCGGTGGACATGGATACGCCACCGGACTGGAGCTGTTCGTCGAGAAACGCCGGGGACGCCTGAGCGGCTGGCTGGGTTATACCCTGGGGTGGACGCGGCGCGAATTCGCGGAGATTGACGGCGGCCGTTCGTTCCCGCCGAAGTACGACCGGCGTCACGATATATCGCTGACCACGATCTACCGTCTGGCGCGCTGGACCTGGACCGCCAACTTCGTCTATGGCACCGGTCAAGCTTATACGCCGGCCTCCGCGCGTTATATCCTGCGCCGACCGGCGGCCGGCCTTCCCATCGAGCGAGTTCTGGCCGCACGGCGCAACACCGCCCGTCTGCTGCCCTACCACCGCATGGATCTGGGCGTGCGGCGCAAACTGAAATTATTCGGTGCGGATGCCGAGATTTATCTGCAGATTTTCAACCTCTACAACCGCCGCAACGAATGGTTCATCCAGTACGACCCGGAAGATTCAAACGCCGAACCCGTGGTCGTCGAGATGCTGCCCATCATGCCGACTTTCGGCTTTGACTTCAGGTTTTGAGACTATGCCTGCCTACCTGATATTCCTGGCTCTTTTCCCGCTCCTGTCCTGCAGCGCCCCCGGTCCCCTGGCGACCGACAGAACTCCCGGCGAGCTCTTCGGTGCGGCCGAGGAAAACCTGATCGTCGTCGACGCCATTCTCATCGTCGACGCGCCGCTGCCCCCCATCTTTCTGCGCCGCACCACGAACCCCGGCGCTAGCCATGCCACGGCAGAGACGGCACTGCGGGGAGCCCGCGTCGCCATACACAGCGATGATGCAGTATTCGACTACCGCCCCGACGCCGACGCCGCGGGCCGCTACCTGCCGCCGGACGGCGCCCCGGCCATCGAACCGGACCGCGTCTATGAATTGCACATCGACACGGGAGCCGATTCGGTGCGCGCCACCACCCGTACCCCACAGCGCCTGCGCATTGCCGAAGTGCTGCGCTTTGCTCAAGACCCCGAGCAAAAAGAATACCGGAAGATGGGAAATCTGCGGCTCTTCGCCGAGATCGGCGACCAGGTTTATCAGGCGAGAGAGAACCAGCTGGAGTATCCCTGGGGGGTGCTGGAGATCCGGCTCGAGGATGGCGGCGGCGCGTCCTACCAGTACACCGCGTCCAACCTGGAACACTTCAGCCCGCTGCTTTTCGGCAACGAGTTTTTTGCCCAGGAGGATCTGGAGCGCGGGGTGATTTCACCTCTACTGAGCGCTGACGACGGCGCGATCTATCTTTCCCAGCTGGGCATCTACTATGCGGGCCGACAAAAAGTCAAACTCTACGCCATCGACCAGAACTGGTTCGATCTGGAGCGCACCGACAATGTGGATGCGGAATCTTCCAGTGGCGAGGCGGGCCAGTCCTTCCAGCGGCCGCTCTTCCACATCGAAAACGGAATCGGTCTCTTCGCCTCCGCCGCGGTGGACTCCCTCGGCTTCTTCGTACGGCCCGCGGGCAGTCCCGAGTGCAGCGGCTGCCAGTGCTGGGGCTGCGAGGAGCGCCCCACCGACTGGTCGGTCGTGCTCGACCCGCACACCGGCAGTGGCCGGGTCCGCTATCAACGCCGCAGCTGCGAGCTGTCCTATGCGATCACCGGGGCCACCGCCATCGAGCCCTGCGAGTTGTGTTCCTCGGGGTGGGAATTTACGCTGGGCGAACTAAGCCTGAGCCACAGCGAAGACGGGACTTGTGGTGCAGCCGCCGAAGCCAGCGGCCTGCAGCTGCGCCTCGGTCCGGCCACAGAGCTCATCTCTCAGTGGGGCGGCGCGCCCAAGTATGGTCTCTATACCTACGAGACAGATCAGATGAGCTGGAGCCGTGTGAAGAACGGCTGGTCCATCTCGCCGCGTGAGGGCGAATACGCCGGGATGTGGCTCTTCGGTTTTGATGAAGAGGAATAAACGCAAGGTACCCAGGCCCCTGCAGACGAACGCCAGCGGCATCACCCCCTTCGCAGCAGCAGTAACACTCGGACTGCTCGCCGGGTGCACGGCAGGCAATATCTGCCTATATCCGCCCGAGATCACCAGCAACTACCTGATAACCATGGGCGAATCCCCGCGTCCATACCTATCCAAAGGCTTCGTGCAAATCACCGGCGAACTCGTGGAGTTCGCCGACGCATCTGCTCCAGCTGTGGAGGGCGGATCCAATGATCTCGGAATAGAGCCGTGAAGGAGGGGAAGCTGACGGCGCCACGCCCCGCAAGCCGGCGGGGAACCGAGCGCGCGGCGGGCGGATCCTTGCGCTAGGTCCTGGACTCTTGCTCGAAATGCCCGTCCGCCGCGTGCCGTGCCCCCAGTCCCTGCTGCATCCGCAGCAGCTGGCGCTGGCGGGAATTGAGCCGGTCATACCATGCTGCTGGAAAATCGTCGTGCGGGTCGAGCTGGAACATCAGCATCGACTTGCGGTAATGCGCAAAGACGGCGTAGCGGTTTTCATTCGTCCGGTTGGCACCACCAGCATGCCAGCACTGGCCGTTGAAGACCAGCACGCTGCCCGCCTCGCACGTCGGCTGGTAGATGTGTTTGACCTCGAAGCCCTCGGGCGGCCCGGCGCAGCCGCTTTTGTGCGAACCGGCTACGATCCGGGTGCCGCCGATTTCGGGTTTGAAATCCACCAGCGTCCACACGGTGTTCATCATGACCGGCGAGACCGGATTGAGCATGTGGCCGGGGATATCGCTGTGAAAATCCTGCCGCCCATCGCCGGGCCGCACGATCCGCGCACTCAAGCTGCCCAGTATCAGCGACTTCTCCAGGAAGTGCTCGAGAATCGGCAGGACCACGGGATGGTCGATGATGGGAAAGAACGCCGCGTCTTGCGTCGGCAGGTTGCGCACCAGGAGTGAAGTGGCACCGCGGTTTTCATAGCCGGGCTCGCCCGTCTTCCCCGCGACCTCGATCAGTGCCTCTTTGAGGCCGATGACCTGATCCGGGCTCAGGACCCCGGGAATTAGCGTGAAGCCGTAGATATCGATCTCGTTGATAGCCTGTTCAAATGGAGTCATTGGGTTCTATTTCCGCATCATTATCGGCGGGCAATGCCCTCACCCCGCCGCGTCGGCAGGACGTACTAGATTATTTTGTCCTCCTTGGCGCGGCCGCTTTGAAAGATTAGCAGCGCAGGACAAAATCGCCCGGCAGGCGTCCCTATCAAGCCGGCATTGCGAAGGGCATTTTCTGTGCCGGGAAGTTGTTGTAGCGATCTTCGCCGCGCAGCAAAATCGTGGGGTAGCGGGTGCCCAGCGAATTCAGCTCGACCTGCGCGACGTGGGGCGCAATATAGCGCAGAGTCAGTCCGCAACGGCGGCGAGTGGAGATATTGGGATTGCTGGCGTGGTAGAGCTGGCCGTCGTGGATCGAAATCTGTCCGGCTTTAAGTTCGAGGTCGAAGGCCTGGCTGGTGTCGACCAGTTCGTCTGGGATTTCCTGGTTGATACTGAGCAGGTTGCCGACTTTGACGGATTTGCCGTGGGTGGCAATGCCGTGCTTGTGCGATCCGGGGATAACCCGCATACAGCCATTTTCCGCATCGCTGTCGTCGACTGCGACCCAGACCGTTTGCGCTTCGGGCGGCTGCAGCCCCCAGTAGGTGACATCCTGGTGCCAGGCGACGAATTTCGTTGCACCGGGGTCTGGATATTTGCAGAAGAAATGGGTCGAGAGTAGCATGATGTCTTCACCCATGAGTTGCTGCATCGCGTCTAGAATGCGCGCGTCGGTGGCCATCTGCCAGATAAATTCTTCGTCCAGATGGCGGGCCTGAAGGCCAATCTCGCACATTTCGCGCCCCTCGCGGTCCTCTAACTCATCGAAGCAGGCGCGGAAGTGCTCAATCTCGCTTTCGCTGAAGAGGTCTAGGGGGCTCAGAAAACCTTGTTCGGCATAGGTTTGAACGGCGTCCTGGCGCATGCATTAATCTCCATTTTTATTTAACTCTTTAGCAGCATAAATATTGCACAATTCCTCAAAAGGGGACAAGGCGTGCAGAAAGACGGACAATTAAATGCAAGGGAGCGCAGTGGGGATTTTGCCGCGGTGGCTGCCAGCGGGGCGCGCCCTTGCACTGGCACAGGGCTTTGCCATCCCATCCCATGCATTTCCTCCCACATTCTATTATTATTACAAATGGAAAAGGAGGCAAGAGGATGCATATTGCACAACAGACGCTGGATGAATACCGCCGCAACGGTATTGTAAAAATTGAGCAGTTGATCAGCCGCGAAGAAGCAGTGCATTACCGGACGGCGACGCTGGCATTGCTGCAATCGACGCCGACGGGAGGGTCGGTCCGCTACGGCGAGGTCTTTCACCAGTACGTCGATACATGGCGCGACGACGAGACGCTGCGCACATTGACGCTACTGCCCAGAATTGGCGCCATCGCCGAAAAGCTGGCGGCTATCCCCATGCGCCTGTGGCACGATCACACCCTGGCTAAGGAACCATCGAAGGCCCAGCCCACGGCCTTCCACCAGGACCAGATAAAATGGCCCTTCGACAAACCGCGGCACACGCTGTCGGCGTGGATCGCACTGCAGGACACGCCGGTGGAACGCGGCTGCATGTCGTTTTTGCCCGGCTCGCACCGGCTTGAGAATTTGCCCGATATCGGCACGGGGGACCAGGACCGCTGGAAGCAGGAGAATCCCGACCTGGAGTGGTGGCCGCGGCTCACCGTGCCGCTCAGGGCCGGCGACTGTACCTTCCACAACGGCATGATCATGCACGCGGCGGGGGCGAATCTGACTGCGGAGTGGCGGGTGGCACACGTGATTATCTTCGCCGATCTGGAGGCGCCCTACAGCGGCCGGCCCCACCTGGTGACCGACCCGCTGGGGCTGGAGGCAGGGCAACGGATGCCGGATGATTTATTTCCGCCGGTGCGCGCGGCAATATAGAAAACTGCCCTGCCGCTCACCCCGGATACCAGACCTTCCGCGGCTCATCGTCCCCCCGCTCATAGGTCCAGGCACTCTCCACCAGGCGCGCCAGATCGTACTGCGGCCGCCATCCCAGCAGAAACTTGGCCTTGCTGTTATCCAGCCAGGTGCTGTGGAACGGCGTGCGGATTTCCACGTGCGGCAGGCCGCGCGTCCCTTCCAGATACGCCGCCAGCTTGCCGTAGTCCACCGGTTCGTCCATGCCGATATTGAACAGTTGCTGGCGCGCCGCCGGATGATCCAGCGCCGCCAGCACCGCCTCGACCAAATCCTCCACGTGCACAAAATTGCGCCGCATCGGCTGCCCCTCTGCTTCCAGCATCAAGGGCACCGTGCCGGCCGCCGCGAACTGATCGGCCTTCTCCACCCCGACCAGTTCGCGCCATTTGGGGCCGCCGAATACATCCTCGCCGAAGGATAGCGAATATTTGAAATCGTCCTTTTCCATGATCCACGGCGCCCGCAGACAGCAGCCGTTGAGGTCGTATTGGATATAGTATTGCTCCAGCATCACCTCCTCGAGCACCTTGGACAGGGCATAGCATCCCTCATAGGCGCTGTGGCTCTGCATTTCGGTCACCGGCACCGGGTGCGGATAGACGAAATGTCCCACTCCCGCGTCCCCGCCAATCAGGATGAACTGTACGAAATCATCCGCATGGCGACATGCCTCCAACAGCCAGAACAGCCCCTTCACAGTCACGTCCATCACGTCCTCAGGCGTTTCCTTACAGGTGGCCAGATGCAGAACGTGCGTCACCCCCTCCATGGCCCGCGCCACGTCGGCGCGTTCGGCGATGGAACCGCGCACCACTTCCAGACGCGGTCCTTCCTCCAGCATGCGGTTGTGACACAAGGCCCGCACCACAGCCCCATGCCGCGCATCGTCCGCCAGGAACCGATGGATGAAATGCTGCCCCACCTTGCCGGTGGCTCCGGTGACCAGGATGCGCATGTCCGTACTAATCGCCATCCGGTCCCGCTTTCAAGTTCAGGACGATACTGCCCTGTATGCTGTCTTTGAAATGCTCGCGGTATTGATCCTGACTGAAAAACTGGCTCGTATCGTAGAGATAGTCGTAGCGCCCAGCGCGGCCGCAACCCTCGTCCAGCGCCGTCTTGTTGATATTGTCCATGTTTAACAGGCTGCCGTAGCTGGGCCACAGCACGCCGTTCTGGCAATAGGAAATATCAATGAAGTAGCGCGGCCTGTCCGCGCCCCCCGGCTTGGGACGCCGCGCGTGCCACAGCGCCGAGTGCACGATAACCGCCGAACCGGGCGGCAGCGAATCCAGGCACAGCGAACCAGGCAGATCTTCGCTGCCAAAGAGCCCCAGACCGCCGTTCTGGATCACGATATTCTGCGATTTGGGCACCAACAGCAGATCGCCGATCTCGCCGTTGAGGCCGTTCATGTAATAAAACACATGGACCATAATGTGCGAACGGTTGGTCTGCGGCAACTGCTCGTAGTCCTGGTGCCAGTGGACCCCGCCGTCGCCGGCATCGTGCCGCGCGGAATGGATGTGGTGCATGGCAAAGCGCGGCCCCATCAAGGTTTCCAGCCGGTCGATGACCGCCGGATAAGAAGTCAGCATGCCCATCTCGCGATAGCTCACCAGCAGCCGATGGTCGTTATTGCCCCGGTGTTCCACCAGTTCATCCACCTCGCGCATCAGCCGCTCGTTGTCGGCGGGCTCGATAATGCCCTCCAGCACCAGATAGCCTTCCCGGTGGAAAAATTCTGTCTGCTCCGCACTCAGCGTGTCCTGCGTCCTTTCATTACTCACCTAAAGGGCTCCTCGAATCTAAGTAGGGGAATTGAAATTGGCGGATCCTGGATTGATCCGCGCCGCTACCGAGCCTCGTCCCCGGCGGCTAGCGACTATATTTTACGAACTTAGGCCGGAGCGAACAACGGCATAAAGCGCCTATTCATCCCACCCGCAAATTGAATTTGCCCGAGGCCCGAGGATCGCCCCATTTAGGAAGAGTGATTTTTGCGCCCGGAATAAAAGTTTCCAGACGCAAATAGCCCGGCCGCCCAGGCGGTCTATCCCGTTTTTCATTCAACGGTGCCGAACGGGCAGGACGATTCGCGCATCTTTCGCAAAACGCGCGGGAGATCGCCCTGGACCTGCGCTTGCAATATACTATGTTAAGGGCCGAGCGGGGATCTATCGGGCAGATATTCAAGAACGGGCGATGGCGGCAGGAGCCTGGAATTTTTAACTTAGACCCTTTGAAAATTCCCGCCGCACTACTCCGGGAAAAATGGATGCAAAACCGCAACGCATGTTACCCACACGAGAGATTCGGCAGATTATGCTGACGCATTTGGAGATTGAGGATCGGAAGACGGTGCTCGGTGGACGAAACTTTGGAGCCGTTGGCGCCTATGAAGCGCTTTGTGGCAGCGCCTGCTTTGCGCTAGCTCCGCATCACGAGCTGAATAAAGCGATTGTCGATTTGAACATAGCGCCTGTTGACGGGGAGGGAAAGGTCACGTTTCGAGCCACGGCATATATTCTCAAACCGGTCGATGCCGTGCGGGGCAATGGCACGGTGTTCTACAACGTGGTCAATCGGGGACGCAAGAATCTTTTGCCGATGTTTAATCTGGCTACAGGGTCTAATTTGCCGGAGACGGCAGCACACTTTGGCGATGGCTTTTTGATGCGCCAAGGGTATACAATTGCGGCTTGCGGATGGCAGGCCGATGTTCCTCCCAAAGCGGAAGGTGCCAAACATTTGATGACGCTCGATGCCCCCCGAGTCGATGTCACAGGTCCCGTCGCATGTGAGATTATCGTGGATAAAAAGACCGACCTGCATTCGCTGGGCAGTCGATATCACCATCCGTACGAACCGCTTGAAGATGGCCATGCCGTGCTGACTGTGCGCTCATATCCCTATGATGAAGCCGAAGAAATTAGTCGCGATCAGTGGTCATTTGACCGCTTATCCGATGGTCGTGCAGCAATTCGCTTTTCCCATGGTTTTGCACCGGGATTGATTTACAACCTGGTGTATACAGGAAAAAATCCGCCCGTGATGGGCACGGGCTTTGCGGCGACGCGCGATTTCATCTCGTTTTTAAAATACGAGATAGATGGGAATCCTTTAGGTAACGCAATCGCGAGAGCCTATGCTTTTGGTTCATCCCAAAGCGGGCGGTTTTTGCGGCACATGCTGTATGAGGGATTTAACCAGGACGAATCTGGCCGTCAAGTCTTAGACGGTGTGTTTGCCAATGTCGCCGGCGGCGCGCGCGGTTCTTTCAATCATCGCTTTGCCCAACCCTCACGCCATTCAAGCGCACATTTTGATGTATTCTACCCCACCGAATCGTTCCCATTTACGGACTTACCCCAGACGGATGATGAAACAGGTAAACGAGGCGGTTTATTAGATCGTTGCGACAAAACAGGTGTCACACCGCGTATCTTTTATACCAATACGTCAACCGAATACTGGAATCGGGCTGCGTCGTTGAATCATACAGACGTAGACGGACAGGTGGATGTCGAGGTGCACCCTTGGGTGCGCATTTATCATTTTGCCAGCACCAAACATGGACCGGGCGATGTCCCGCAGCAACCTCGCCAAACTGAGCCGCCCAATCCGGTGGATTTTCGCTACGCAGAACGCGCACTTTTGCTAGCCTTAGACCGCTGGATAAGAGAGGGGGTAGAACCACCGAAAAGTCGGCACGGCCGCCTTGCCGATGGTTCATTGGTCGATGCTGCGGATCTAAACTTCCCGACAATTCCAGGTTTAAAAAAACCTGAACGAATGCGCCGTCCACTGCGTCTAAATTGGGGCGACCGGTGGGGTGAAGGCATTATAGACCTCGAACCGCCCGAGATGGGACGCGCGCTTGGGGTGCGCGTTTCTCAGTTGGATGAAGATGGCAATGAAATAGCAGGTATTCGCATGCCTGAAGTTGCCGCACCTTTGGGAACGTATACGGGATGGCGATATCGCACCCGCGGTGCAACGGATGCACTTGTCGGACTTGAGGGAATTTGGCTCCCCTTTCGGCGCAATGAAGACGAAGGCGGTGAAGATTCCCGACGCTCGATAACAGAGCGTTATCGCAGTCGAGAAGAATACTTGGGCTTTGTCTCGCTGGCAGCCTTGAAATTGGTAGACGAAGGGTTTATGCTGCACGCAGATGCAGGCCGGTCTATTGAATGAGCTGGGCAGCTGTATGATTGGCTGATGAAACGTAGTATATAAAAATAGGATGAGGTCGCTATGTTATTAATTGACTCGCATTTGGATCTGGCAATGAATGCACTTAAATGGGATCGCAATCTCGATATGTCAGCGCATGCGATTCGCGCAGTCGAGCAGGGGATGTCACAAAAAGGGCGCGCACGGGGAACCACGGCTTTTCCCGATATGCGCAGGGGCGAAGTGGGCCTTGCTGTGGTGACCGTAATCTCGCGCACAGCAAGGCCGAACAGCCCGGCCGCAGGTGCTGCCTGTCAGGAGATTTCCTATGCCCACGCGCAAGGGCAACTGGCTTATTATCGCGTCTGTGAATCGCAGGGCAAAGTGCGGATGATCACCAGGCTGGAAGAGTTGGATGCACACCTGGCCGACTGGGAAGAGCGCGGCGCCGAAGCGCCATTAGGGTTTATTTTGAGTATGGAAGGAGCCGACCCCATCTTGGGACCCGAGCAGGTGCAATCGTGGTGGGATGACGGGCTGCGTGCGGTGAGTTTATCACATTACGGCGTCAGTGCCTATGCCCACGGCACGGGTACAGAGGGCGGTTTGACTGCTGCCGGCCCTGCTCTGCTCAAAGAGATGGATAAGACTGGTATGATCTTAGATGTGACACATCTGGCCGATCGGGCGTTTTGGCAGGCCCTTGATATTTTCACCGGTCCGATTATGGCCAGCCACAACAACTGTCGCGCGCTGGTGCCCGGGGAGCGGCAATTTGATGATGCGCAGCTCAAAGCCATCATCGCCCGCGCCGGGGTGATCGGCGCTGCTTTAGACGCATGGATGTTGTATCCCGGCTGGATTAAAGGGGAAACACAACCCGAGGTAGTAAGTTTGGAAGCCGTTGCGGATAATATCGATCACGTATGTCAGCTCGCAGGCAATGTCGATCACGCAGCGATTGGAAGTGATTTGGATGGCGGGTATGGCACAGAGCAGACGCCGCACGATCTGGATACCATTGCCGATTTGCAAAAAATAGCGGATCTGCTGCGCATCCGTGGGTATGCCGAAAAAGATGTAGCCGCGGTGCTGCACGGCAACTGGCTGCGATTTTTCCGCGCCGCCTGGTCATAGAGATCAAAACCTGGGTTCCGCCGAGCGGGCGGCAT
>CAXFTV010000447.1:0-5177 GCA_964005845.1 uncultured bacterium | reverse complement strand
GCGAACTTTTTTGCGGCTGCGGGATCGGGTAGTCTTCTTCTTTTTGGCCATGTTTTCCTCCTGGGTCTCTCCGTAGAGTTATTGTTTGTGGACATTTTTTGTGCTGCATCTGCTGCTATTGGCGGCGCGGGGATTTTGCCCGCGGCGTTTTGTGATACTAGCGGCGATCCCGCTCCTGCAACCTGTCCGCTGCGTTTATGTCGCACCACCTCGCGCCCCAAGAACACGCCCGCCCTCGGCTTCGGTTCTTTGCTGAGCGCCCCTCCAGAGGCGTCGCGATAGGCAACGACTATTGCGGCCGCTGGCATCGCGGCCTGCAGCGCGCGAGCCGGGTCAAGACCTCTTTGCAGCGCGCCGCCACGATGCGTTCCTGCCCGGGCTGCAGCATGTGGGGATTGATGACGACGCCATCCGCGCGGAAGTGCTCGGCTATGACGATGCGCGGCTCGCCCGCCTTTAATGCAGCGGCAATCTGTGCGCCGCTGATGTCCGCCGCCGGACGGATATGGAGCATGGGCACCTGGTAGGTCTCCCCTTTGACGAAGTGCTCCAGCTCGACCTCGGCAAGATCGCTCAGGGTTTCGTCAATATGGCGCAACTGGTCTTCCCAGCGTTTGCGGTCGGCGTCGTGATCGCGCGCCAGGTAGAGTTCGAGGGCCTTTACAAAGGCGATGATCTCATCGCGGCTCACCTTCATGGGACGGCCGATTGCGGCGTTGGGATTGCCATTGGCAGCACAGGCCTGGATCAGGTCGCGGCGGCCGATGATGAGCCCGGTGGACTGCGGTCCCATGATGCTCTTGCCGCCGCTGAAGATGACCAGATCGGCGCCGGCGCGCGAAAAGTGGGTCAGGGTGGAGAGCGGGGGACACTCCGAAGCCGCATCGACGATCACCGGTACCGCCGCGGCATGCGCCATATCGACGACTTGTTCGAAGGGTACGGAGGCGGGATTTCCCATGGCCGTGGCCAGACAGAAGACCGCGGCGGTGTTTTCGTTGATAGCGGCGCGCATGGCCTCGACGGGTGGGGTGCCCCGATCGGCAATTTCTACCAGTGTCGCCCCGGCCACCCGCAGGGCCTGGTCGTAGGCAATGCGGTGCACCTTCTGAAGCACCACCTCGTTTTTCATACCGGTGGTGTCGGGCAATTGGACGATGCGGTCGGGGTCGGCGCCGGCCATACAGGATGCGGTGGTCAGCACCAGGCCACAGGAGGCACTGGAAGTAACGTAGGCGGCCTCCACGTCGAGCAGGGAGGCGATTTTCTGGCCGACCTTTTCGTGCAATTCGTCCAGGATGCAGAACTGCTGTGCGGCTAGGCGCATAGTTTCCAGCACGTCGGGAGCCATCAGCGAACCGCCGTAGATAGTGGCGGAACCGCACGCATTGATCACCGGGCGCACGCCCAGCTCTTGGTATACATCCATAGCTGAAATTCCTTTCGTCTCACTCGGGAAGTTCTTCAAAGTGGCCGCGCCGCCGCAGGGCCTCGACCCCGGATTCGCCCAGGGAGACCGGAAAGCGAACCGGCTGGTTGCCCTCTAGCTGGGATTGGTAGATGGCCATGACCATTTCCAGGGAGCGGCGCCCCACCTGGCCATCGCTACGCAGCGATTCCTCGCCCTTTAGCGCCCCCACCAGTTCGTCCAGGGCAACCACGTAGCTCGAGGTTGGCTGCGGATGCGCCACCTGGCGGGACCGTAGGGAACTCCACTGGAAACCGCTGTCGGGCTCGTATACGTCCTGCTCGGACTGCAAGAGTTGGACCTGTTCCTGGACAAAGCGGATGATGCCGCGGGTGCCGCGCAACTCAAAAGAATTATCGGTATACTCGGTGAGTTCGGCGCCGTGTATCACTCCGGTGACACCGCTTTCGAATTTCATGAAGGCGGCGCTGAAATCCTCTACGGCCCAGGGGCGCCGCCGCTGTTCGGCCATGCCGCAGAGCCATTCCACCGCGCCCCCGTAGAGGTCCATCAGGTCGAAATAATGGGTGAAATCGTGCAGCAAAGGACCTTCGTTTTCGCTGCGCCACGAAGGCGTGGGTTTGCCCCCATCCATATAACAGTAGATGTGGTTGAGCGCGCCGATGGCGCCCTCGCGCAGCAGTTCCAGGCCCAGGTTCCAATCCGGGCTCCAGCGGCGGTTGTGGTTGACCTGCAGGAGGGTTTCGGTGCGCGAGCAAGCGGCGATCATGCGGTCGCACTCGTCCAGGGAAAGGGCCATGGGTTTTTCGCAGATGATGGCCTTTGTGGAGGGCGCCGCGGCACAGCCCTCGACCATTTCGCAGTGCAATTCGGGATGCGTGGCCACAATGCAGATATCGGGCTGGATTTCCTCCAGCATCTGCCGGTAGTCGTGGTAAAGGGCCCCGATCTGGAAGCGCTGGCCAAGGCTTCCAACTTGGCGCGGCCCCGGTTGACTCCAGCCACCAATTCGCAGTGCTGGTTTTGCCTGACGGCTTCGGCGTGGTTGTCGGGCAAGCCCTCGAAGTCAAATTGATAGCCGACGCGTCCGGTGCCGATAAGGGCCACCCGGTAAACAGACATGGTCTCCTCCTTTTGCAGGTTTCTGGTTTTGTTGCGCTAGATGCTCAATTCACTTGCCGGTGCCGAGACCGCCGCCGATTTGTTGGGTCATGGCAAAGACGATCAGATTGGCGCCGAGCCGCAGGCTTTTGTCGCGGTTTTCGGCCTGCAGATTCGCCCAGTGCATGCTGATGTTCAGCTCGCTGAAAATCACCACCACGCGGCCGCGTTGTTCCAGCATTTCCAGGTAGTCTATCTGGGAGTTGCGGACGGCGCCCAGGGGCGGCCCGTCGGCAAAATCGAAATAACTGGTGTATAAGGCGTGGTCCTTGGGGATTTTGCGCCAGTAGGCACCGGTCTCACCCAGAACTAGCGCGTCTTTCATCAGCGCCTTGAAGCGCCGGTCGAAGGGTGTGCCCGGCATCCCCGCCCGCGGGCGTCCCCACGAGCGAGAACGCTGCGGCTTGACGTCTTCGGCATAGAGTAAACCGCCGTTTTTCAAGTAGTTGCCCAGGTTTCTTTTTTCGTACTCGCCAAAGGTGAAAGCGGCCTCGTTGCCGGTCATATAAAGCAATAAGGGCTGTTGCGCATAGCGCGTGTTGAGGTCGTGTACATTCCAGCTCAGGACGGCGTCGACTGCGGTGGAGGCGGTGAAAAAGCGCACCAGTTCTTCCAGGGCATTGGAAAATCGATCCCTGCCTTCGACCGCCATATCGTAGGTGACCGCGCTCAGGACGAAAGTGCGTGAGGCCGCCTTGCGCTGGGGCTCGGGGACGGCGACATCGGGCCGCCCTTCAGTCTGGGCCGTGGTGCTGCCGGCCGTGGCGCTGCAAAGCAATATTAGCATCCATGCGAAAATCCTCGCCCGCTTTCGGACCACGGCGCAAAGGGCCGCATGGATGCCAAGCTTTTTACTCAATACCATGACGGGCCTCACTGCAAAACGGTGGGCTCGAGTCCGGGAATCTCTTCATCGAGCGGGAAATAGGGGCGCTCCAGGCGGGTGAAGCGGGCGTGTCGCATGGTGGGCGGCGTTGGACCGGGCGTGTCGAGTATAAAAACCGCCGGCTCGAGACCGCCGTAGGCCATGCGGTAGTTCATTGGGTTTTTGGCGACGATGAACTTGGCTGTGGCCGGGTCCATTTGCAGGGCGCGAAATTGCTCGTCGGCCCAGTCGTAGGTGGCAAAGCTTGAAATCAGCACCTGCACGGCGCCGATTTCCAGTACCGCCGAGGGTCCCATCTCTCCCTCGACGCCACCCCAGATGCCGCCGGTGTAGTGGAAGCGTCCATCCCCGAGCCGGGCGACGCGGCCGGCGAGGGCGATGGGCTGGCCCCACCGGGGGTCGTTGCGGTGCCCTATTTCCAGGTTCAACTCGCCGCCGACGCCGGCGGCGTGACAGGCAGCAGCGGCGGCGGGATCGACCACGGGAACCAGGGCAGTTTGTTGCACCCCGGCGTCGATCAGCGCCTTCAGGGTGTGGACGCTATCGCCCGCCGCGCCGCCGCCGCAACAGTCTGCCGTCTCCACCAGTACTACCGGTCCCTCCGTGGCCAGTCCCCGGGCGATGGCCTCTTCCGGAGGGTGAACCTGGGGCTCCAGGTCGAAGCGCCGCGCCCAGAAATCCCGGGCCAGCTCGCTGGCCAGTTCCACGGCCAATGCCCTATCGTCGTCGGTGATTACCAGGGCGCCGCTGCCCATGCCGGGCTGATCCAGGACGCAGTGGACCAGGATGGCGCTGGTGGAGAGCACCGCAGCGCGCGCCTCGAAGGCCTTGGCCCGGCGCATGATGTGGGCAAAGGGATCGTCGCCCTCGGTGGAACCGTGAATGGCGCTGGTGATCACCGGTACCTTGGCCATGGCCATGGTCGGCCGGCAGCGGCCCTCGAGGGTGTCCATGAGCAGGCGGGCGCCGCGCTCCCCCGTGCTGACGGCATCCCGGTGCGGGTAGGTTTCCCAGGCGACCAGGCCGTCGGCGTTGTGTACCATGTCGGCGGTGACGTGGGTGTGCAGGTCCAGGGTGGCAACGATGGGCACGGTCTCGCCCACGACCTGGCGCACCGCCTTGATCAGGTCGCCCTCGAGGTCGCCGATATCTTCGACTGCGGCGGCCCCGTGCAGCGGCAAGAGCACCCCATCTACGGGCAGGGCCTGCTGCAGTCGTTCGATGAGTTCGCCCTTGAGCCGGGCATAACATTCGGAGGTCAGGGGGCCGCCAGGACAGGTGCTGGCATAGAGCAGCGGCACCGGTTCGGCCCGGTGCTGGCGCAGAACCGCCAGCATGCCGCCCACGGCGCCGGTGTCGATTTGCAAGATGGCCTCGCCGCGGTAGAGTTCGTAGCGTTCGAACCAGTCCATGTCGATGGGCACGCCGCCGAGCAGGTTGGATTCGGTGAGGATGGATCCGATGGCAATCCTTTTTGTCTGGCTCATGGTCGCCCCGCGTTTTTTCAGGTGTGTGGACTTTCGTGAAATCGGCGTGTCGCTGCGGGGATTTTTAAATTTTTCCCCGCAAAGACCAGAAGCAGATATCTCCTGCCCGGCCTTGCCGCCGCGCTCGGCCCGAGGGCCGAAGTTAGGGACTACTTTGGCAAAATTGTCCCCCCACGCCGCTCGGATACTTCAGGTAGCGCGCAAGGGCATGGTT
>CAXFTV010000446.1:0-5003 GCA_964005845.1 uncultured bacterium | reverse complement strand
GCGCATTTGATTCCAGGAGGGAACTCAAGCAGTGTCAAAAGTAATTCGCACAGCTCGTATAGACGGACCGGTGGTCGTCCTGGGAGAGGCCGAGCGCAACCTCTATCAAAATGAAGGAAAGGAAGAGGAACCGACTCTCTTCGATTTGGGCGCCCTCGTGGAGGCGCGCGTAGAAGCGGTGCAGAACCAGCTAAACCAGGAGTGGGAGGAGCGTCTGCAGCATGAGCGCAATGAGCTGCGAGAGGCGGCAGAAAGAAAACTCCACGAAGAAGAGGCCAAATGGAGAGCAGAACTTGAAGAGGTCCACCGCCAGCGTTTTGCCGAGGGGGTCCAGGAAGGCGTCGAAGCCAAAGAGGCCGAGGCACGAGAAGCAGTCGAAAGACTCGATGTTTTGCACGAGTCTCTCAAGCAGGAACGTAGACAAGTGCTATTGGAGGCGGAAAAGCTGGTAGTTGATTTGGCCTCGGCGTTGGCGCTTCGGGTTACCAGCATGCAGGCCGAAATTGATCCCATGGTGTTGGCGAGGGTCATCCACACGGCTCTGGAGCACTTAAGCGAGCACAGCAACTTGGTGATCAAAGTTCATTCCGAAGACCTGAAGATCGCCCGCAAGTTTGTCGGGAAATGGGTTGAAAAGGTAGATCGGGATGCTGTTATCAAGGTTCAGGTGGGCGAACACGTGGGGCGAGGGGGGTGTATGATCGAAGGAAAAGAAGAAAGTATAGATGCCCGTCTCGAAGAGCAGTTCGAGGTACTGAAGGCGGCCTTGCGGAATACCGTCTACGGAGAGAGTTCGGAAAAAGATGGATGATAGAGCACTACTGAATATTATCGAAGGGGTTGACCCACTTACCCGCTTTGGCCGGGTTAGCCAGATTATTGGTTTGGTTGTAGAGTCCCTGGGGCCCCCCGAAGTAGCCCTTGGCGAAATTTGTCTTCTTGGAGATCCAGGGCAGGAGAGCATGCAGGCAGAAGTAGTCGGTTTTAAGGGAAAGAGGGTCCTGCTCATGCCGCTGGGCGAAATTGAAGGCATTCGGCCAGGTACCATGGTTTCTTCCACCAGGGGGCCACTATACATTCCGGTAGGTGAATCTCTGCAGGGACGCATACTGGATGGATTGGGATGTCCCCTGGACGGCAAAGGGGAAATCCACGCTCTAGAGCGGCGTTCTGTCCACAATCGCCCGCCGGCTGTTTTGAGCCGGCGCCGGCTTAGAGAGCCTCTGGGAACCGGGGTGCGGGCAATCGATGGCATGATAACCTGCGGTAAAGGGCAGCGAATGGGGATCTTTGCCGGTAGTGGGGTAGGGAAAAGTACCCTTCTGGGCATGATGTCCCGTTCTTCCGAAGCCGATGTCAACGTAATCGCCATGGTAGGCGAGCGGGGCAAAGAGGTACTGGACTTCATTGAAGAGAATCTGGGCGATGAGGGTCTCAGTCGCTCTGTGGTAGTGGTCGCGACTTCGGACCAACCAGCTCTCATCCGCCTGAAAGCAGCTTTTGTGGCGACGACTATTGCCGAGTATTTTCGCGATGAAGGCAAAGATGTAATGCTAATGATGGATTCGCTCACGCGCGTGGCCATGGCCCAGCGCGAAATTGGCCTGGCCGCCGGAGAACCGCCTACCACCAAGGGATATCCTCCCTCGGTATTTGCCCTGCTGCCACGTCTGCTAGAACGAGCGGGTACGAGCTCGGAGGGCAGTATTACCGGACTCTACAATGTTCTGGTCGAGGGTGATGATATGGACGAACCCGTAGCCGATGCAGCGCGTGCCATTCTCGATGGGCACATAGTTTTGTCCCGAAAACTGGCCTCCCGCGGTCACTATCCACCCTTAGATGTAATGGAGAGCGTCAGCCGTGTCATGTCGGCTGTCGTCAGCCCAGGGCATCAGGGTAGAGCGATAGAGATCAAATCCCTCTTGGGAGCTTATAGTGAAGCTGAAGATCTCATAAATATCGGTGCCTATGCTGCGGGGAGTAACCCCCAGATCGATCTAGCGCTAAAGTTTATCGAGCCAATCAACGGGTTTTTGCAGCAGGATGCGGATGAGGGGGGGGATTTCGAAAGTCACGTGCAGCGTTTGATGGGTTTACTCGAAGCACAACCGGCGGCAGAGGAGAGCGCTTAATACTTTTTGATGAAGCGTTTCAATTTTCGTTTTCAACGCATCCTCGATGCTAAAGAAAGGATGGAAGAGGCGCACAAAATCGCGCTGGGGAAAGTTGTAGCTGTATTGAATCGGGAGCGGGGCCGGCTGGCAGATTTGGAGCGGGCCCGGAAGCTTTGTCGGCAAGGGGGGCAAGAATTGTTGGCAGTTCAGCTGGATCCTTCCCGGTTGGGATTGAATGTGAGTTATCTCCAGCGCTTGCAAAGAGAGATACATGAGCAACAAGTGCAGATTCAGCAGGTGGAGCGGACAGTTGAAGAGAAGCGTCGGGAATTGTTGGAGGCAACCAAAGAACGGCGGGTATACGAAATTTTAAAGGAGCGAGCAGTTGAAAATTACCGGAGCGAGCAGAAGCGGCAGGAAAAAATCATGCTAGATGAGATAGGGGGCCAACTCTATTTGCGGCGCGGGAGCCAGGAGTCGGAAGTCAATCTATAGGGGAGTGCGCATATGCTGGAAATTAAGGAGTTGAAATTCATGCCCGAACCGCGGGAAGCGGTTTCTGGAGTGGCCAAGAAAGGGGTCAGGGAGCTGGACTTCAAGTTGATGCTGGATAGAGCACAGGACGATCGAGGGCGGGAAAGGATGCGTGCTCCATCCGAAAATGAGGAGGAGGATTTTCAAGAGCCGGTCGAAGTAGATGAGGGTGCACGGGAAGCCAATAAAGACGCAGAGGGAAGTGCGGAAAGCCAAAGGGCCTTGCCAAAGCAGGTGCCCGATGAGCAGGAAGAGTCGGCTCATGCGGGGGAAGATGCCACTGATGGCGAGAATAACGAACAAGTATTGTATCCACTTGTAGCTGCGGTTGCTCAGGAGGTTCTGGCAGATGCTCACAGGCCAGGGGAGGTTCCCGATCAGGAGCAAGAGGTCGTCTTAAAGACTGGCTTGACGGAGTCAACGCGCATGGTCCAAGAAGTTGATAGAGAGTTGGATGTCCTCGACCTGGATAGCCAGCTTTTTGAAGGTCGCGGGGCGCAGGCGCCACCCCTTGTGGAGGGAATGGGGCAGAATTCACAAAACGTTTTCGATATGTTGAGTTTTAACGAGATGATGGACCCAGAATTAGTCGTAGATCAGATCCCCAATCAGATTGTCAATCGGATTCAGCAGGCGGCAACGACTGCAAATGCACCCATTCTTCAGGAAGCTGCTGATGTAGTGCTGCCCCAGGTAGTACGCGGTCTGGCGACTCTGGTACGGGATGGAATGGCCGAGATGCGGCTGCAACTTGAACCAGCGGACCTGGGGGAGATAGAGTTGCGGGTCAGGACCATGGACGGTGTGGTCAGAGGGCAGATGATGGTCCAGCAGGCTGAAGTCAAGCAACTGCTCGATGCCCAACTCAACCGCCTGCGTGAAGCTCTGGAGGAACACGGCCTGGAACTGGGCGGTCTGGACGTGGGTCTGGCGCGCGATCAGCATCCCGGAGATTCGCATGAATCCGACCAGGGTAGGAAGGGGTCTTTCTCCGGGCGGCCGGGTTTTGATGCGGATGGCGCCAGGGAAGAGGGTGCCCAGCCGCGAAGGATTGTTGATGGGGAAGTGGATTACCTGATTTAATTTTGCAAATGAGGTGTTAAATGGAGATCAATAGTTTGTTCAATAGTGCTGCTACAGATTCAAAACAGCCGGTCAGCAATCCAAAAACTCAGCTTGGGAAAGAAGATTTCCTAAAATTGTTGACGGTGCAATTGCGCTACCAGGATCCGATGAATCCGCTGGAAAACACTGAATTCATCGCCCAGATGTCCCAGTTCAGTTCTCTGGAGCAGTTGCAGAATATGAACCAGACTCTGGGGCAAAATCTCGAATCGGAAAATCGTCTTCACACAGCTTATAAAAACAACATCGCGACCTCCCTGATTGGCAAAAATGTGGAAATTCCGACCGGGGAGATAGAATACGATGGCAAGGCCCCGGCAATCTTGAGTTATCGATTGGGTGCAGGCACTCACAGGGCAAGTGCGCAGATTCTCGACGCCCGCGGTCAACTCGTGCGCAGTTTAGTACTGGATTCCTCGTCTTCACATGGCAGTATGAGCTGGGATGGGAAGAGCCAGGCCGATACTGAGGTACCGGCCGGTGCCTACAGGGTTATCGTGCAGGCCGAAGGGGTGGATGGGGAGCCGGTGTCGGGACAGGCGCTCAAGAGCGTGCGCGTCCAGGCCGTGCGCAATCTGGGAGGGGAGGCGAGAATCTGGGCGGATGACCGGGAAATCTCTCTGAGCGACTTGAGTGGGGTGACAGAGGGTTCCAGATAGCTGTTTGTTTTTAAGCATAGAGATATGAGAGTTTTAAGATGTAGTTTTGATCTGTTATATTGCGGTCATGGAGGGTCGTGATTGGATCGGGAGCGCCTCCTCGGGATAGGGGAAAAGCGCTTCCAGACCATTCCTGCGGGAATGGGATGAGGAGCAGATAACTTATGTTGGATTCGATTTATGTCGGCATTACGGGAGTGCGTAGCCACCAGACGCGGCTGAACGTCATCAGCAATAATGTGGCTAATATCAACACGACAGCTTATAAGGCGGCGAGAGTCAATTTTGCCGATGTAATTAGCCAGACCTTAAGCGAGGGGCAGGGCGCTAGCGGACCAGTAATGGCCACCAACCCCGTGCAGTCCGGTCTGGGTACCAAAGTGAGCAGTATCGATATCATCCAGCAGCAGGGCACCCTGCAGGGAACGGGTGTCGATACAGATCTGGCCATCGAGGGAGAGGGCTTCTTTGTGCTCGAGAGAGGGACGGAGAAGATTTTTACCCGGGATGGAACTTTTTCCTTCGATTCCAGTGGCAAATTTTTTGATCCAGGCAGCGGCCTGGTCGT
>CAXFTV010000445.1:0-8459 GCA_964005845.1 uncultured bacterium | reverse complement strand
TTCGCCGCTGCCCCAGGCCCAGCGGGTATAAAATTCAGCCTCCGCGTTGGGATAGCGCTCCATGAGCCGCTGCAGCAGCACCTGGATGCCGGCCCCGTTGCCACCGTGGCTGTTCTGGATCAGAATTTTCCTGAAGCCGTTGCCAACCATCGAGGCCACGATATCCATCATCAGCAGCAAGTGCGTTTCGGAAATCGCACTGACCGTACCGGGGTAGCGGATGTGATGCTGCGAGTAGCCCAGCCACTGCACGGGTAAGACCAGGACATCATCCGGCACCCTTTCGTGGACCCTGCGGGCGACCTCACCGCCGATCAAGCTATCGGTAAACACCGGCAGGTGGAGGCTGTGCTGTTCGCATGAAGCCACCGGAATTAAAACGACGATATCGCGCGGCAAAGCATCTACTTCGGGTGAAGTCATCTCTGCTAAGATCATATTTTTCTCCTTTTTTTGCTTGGGTTGGCACCCTAACCCCTGGCGAGAACCGGGGCTCTGCTCATGGAGACTGGAATTGCAAACGGCCGGCTATTCCCCGTGCCAGGTTGCCAGATTTGATCCCCAACACAAGAATATCCTCGCGCCCAAAAGCCCGGCCCAGAATCTGGATGGATTCCACCCTGAAGAGCAGAGTGCCCTGGCGCTGGCGCCCCTCCAACTCCCGCAGAGTCCCCGCCGCCAGCTTGAAATCCGCCAGGATATAGGCCAATTTTTTCTCCCTCCGCACCCCGCTAAGGCCGACCACAGTAGCGCCGGACTGCCGGCCGATGGCCACCAGCGGCGCCAGGCGGGAAGCCACCTGGGCATCCAGGATGGGAATCTGACTTTTTGCATCCCGCGCCGTGGACATTTCTCTAGACAAAAGCCGGTTTGATCGGGGCGCCCTTCCGGGCCGCCGAAATATTGGCCGCCTCCAGCACCCCTATCACCCGGGCCGCCGACTCGGCGCTAATCACCAGGTCCTCCTTGCCGCGCAGATGGGCATAGATATTCTCGTAGTACTTGTGCCAATTGGACTCCAGATACTCCACATCCGCGTGCATGCGCCGGCCCTTTACCATGCTTTCGACCCGGAACTTGCCCTCCCTATCCTCAATGGCACCCTCCTCCCCGAGAATCCGCCAGCGCGGGCGGCCACTCATCGACAGATTGGACATAGTGAGAGTCGCCCGGCAGCCACTTTTGAAACAAAGGGTATATTCCGAATGGTCCTCGTTGGTATACCCCATCCACTTTCGGTTCTTGATCTGGTACCCGCTGACCCATTCGAGGGGCTCGGGGACCAAGTTGAGTATCCAGTCGGTAAAATGGGCTCCCCAGTCATAGATAGAACCGCCCGAAATTTTCCGGTCGGAACGCCACCAATCACCCTGGGGCCCGTAGCCGTAGACACCAGCTTCGATGCCGAAGACCCGGCCGATCCTTTTTTCCTTTTGAATCAGATCCCGTAGGACCATGAAATCCCCGTCCCACCGGCGGTTGTGGAATGTCGATAGGAGCAGCTTCCTCTTGCGCGCCTCTCTTATCATCGCCTTGATCTCACTACTGGTGAGGGCCATGGGTTTTTCACAGATCACCCCCACCCCCGCTCTGAGACACCGTAGGGCCAGGGGACCGTGGGTATTGTGTGGCGTGACTATTACGACCAGATCCAGATCGGCGTACTTGAGCATATCTGCTACCCGACTGTAGGTCTTGATCCCGGGGAAGTCTTCAAGGGCGATCTCGCGGCGCGCGGGATCCATGTCGCATACGGCCACCGCCTCTACCCCTTCCTTATCGTTGAGCGAGCTCAGGTGATGACGGCCCATATTGAAAGCACCCCCATAGCCTATTACCCCACAGCGAAATTGTTTTGTTTCATCCATTGGACTGAACTCCCCTCCCTGTTTTGTTGAATATCAACCCGCGCTTTTCCCCATCGATCACAATGACGCGAACCGGGCTTCCAATTTCATCTAAAAGCCCGACTACGCTCTCCAGGGAACCTGTTTAACCTGCAAAGTCTGAGAAAATGCCCTGTAGGGGACGCAATTATCGTTCTTTCTGCTTGCCCATGGCCCCCTTTATCAGGGATTCTGCCCACCTCGGACGCAGGAGGTTGAGCAATAGCAGTAGTTTGAGTTTCCACGGAATAATCAACTGGGACTCCCTATTGTGCAAAGCCTTCATAATTGCCCGGCTGGCGTCCTCGAGCGAAACCGACTCCTTGCTGTGCTTTTTGGCTGCACTACCGAGGGCTTCACCGCTCTTGCCCAGGGCATTCTTCCTCAAATCGGTGCCGCGCAGCCAGTGCGGTAGCACCGTGAGAATATCGACACCGCTGTCCTCAAGTTCCATTCTGAGTGCTTCGCAAAACCCTTGCAGGGCGTGTTTCGAGGCGACGTAGCCCGTGTGCTGCGGCACCCCGATCTTACTTTGAATCGAGGTGATGGCGGCGACCATACCCCTGCTCTCTTTGAGGTGTGGAAGGGCATGATATATACAGTTCAAAGCGCCTAGATAATTAATTTCGACCAGACGCCGAAAGACCTCCAGATCCTCTATTTCATCGAAGCGTGCCCACATGCTAATACCGGCGTTGGCAATCAGGTAATTCACCCTCCCGTAACACGCCAGGGTTTCATCGACCAGGCGCTTGCAATCCTGGGGTGCGGTTACATCGCCGATCACCGCCATGGCTTTGCCCCCAACCTCCTCGCACAACCCAACGACCTCCCGCTGCTCTTTTTCCTGCGGTGAAAAAAGCGCCAGATGGGCGCCGTCCCGGGCTAATTCCAGGGCCAGGGTCGCTCCCAATCCCGAGGAAGCCCCGGTTATGATTACGGCTTTTTCTCGAAACATAAGATCTCTTTCCCCGCCAAAGATAAAATGGTTTGACGCACTTAAATCCGTTCAGGATGGATCGGCAAAGACCCCGTTTCCTATGCCGAAGGTATTGTTGGGATCCATCGCCTTTTTGACCTGGCGGAGTACCTGGATACTGTTATCACTCTGGACCTGCGCAAGAAAATGCTGGCGAACCTTGCCGATGCCGTGGTGGTGGGAAAGAGAACCGCCCTGGTCCAGAATTACCTGCCTGAGCCGGTGCTCGATCTCATGATACACCTCTTCCGGCCTATCCAGCCCTTTGCCGGAAATACCCATGGTGAAATAGATGCAGACCCCGGTGGGATAGGTCTGGGTGACGCGATAGGCCAGATAGGGTTTGCCATAGACCTCGTGCTCCTGACATTGCTGGAGCAGTTCCTGCTGCACCGCATGGCAGACCAGGTGAATTCGATCCCAGGGCACCGATGTTTCAAAGGTTTCCCCCAGAATGTGGAACTGATTGAAAAAATCTCTGATATAGGCAATGGCAAAGGTGAGCATGTAGCCGCGCTGGCCATTGCTCGCCCCCCCGCTGATGCCCTGGTATTTTTTGGCGAGTTTGAAAATAGCCCTTTTCTGGTGGGCTACCTCGCCGCGCGAGCCCTCCATGACGATCGTGCAGGCCGCTATTTCCAGGGGTTTGAAGCCGAGTATCTTCAAAAGCATAAACTTCTGCAGCCAACCGCCAATCTTCTTAGCTGCCCCGGGCGCGGGCTTGAGCGCCTGACCAAACCTGAATTCGGTATTGTTGACCAGGCGAATGCTTGCCGGCAGGACTCCTTCCCCGCGCAACTCCTTCAAAAACCGGACCCCGTTTTCAAAATGGGGAAAAACGAGCGATCCATAGCGACGCGCCTGGGGACGCGGATGGACCTTGATAACGGCTTTGGTGATGATGCCGAAATTGCCCTCGTTGCCAAAGAGGAAAACCCGGGGCGCAATGCCGACCGAATTGCGCGGCGTTGCGTGGAAGGTCTCTATAGCTCCGGTTGGCGTTACCATGGTGGCTTCGAGCACAATTTCTTCGATATTTCCGTATTTGTTCTTCTTCATGCCACTGGCATTAGTGGCAATCCATCCCCCTAGGGTCGACAGTTCGACGCTATCGGGGTCGTGGCCGGCAGTGAAGCCCTTTTCATCCAGTTCTTTCTCGAGCTGCTTGCCGGAAATTCCCGCTTCGACACAGGCCTGCAGATTTTCCTCATCAAGCCAAAGAATCCGTGCCATGCGCCGCATATCGACCGACACAATAGTGCGCTCTTCCCGTGGCGGACAGGCCAGAGCACCGCTCACATTGGTGCCACCACCATAGGGCACCAGGCAGACATCATGGGTGCGACCCAGTTCGACGATGGCGCTGACGTCCTCCTCGCTCTGGGGGTAGAGAACTAGATCGACGATCCTGGACAGAGAGTCCCCGTAAAGCAATTTGTAGATTTCGCCAACGCTGAGCTGCCCGTGGCTATGGATCAGACGATCCTTCTCGTCGCGCGAAATTTGCCCTTCCTGCAGCCGTTCTTCCACCGCTTCGCTGAAACCCTGATTCAATCTGGGCTCCGGCACTGGCTGATCCCGTTTTGCCACCGCCATATCCTCTGGCTGCAGTGGTTGACCCAGCACCTCCTCTCCAAAGGGGATGAAACCGGGCAAATCGCGACCGGCGAGCGGGTAGCGGCTACCGCTCACTCGTATCAGACTCGGCCCGACGAACTCAAAACGGGTATCGGTATAACCCCATTTGTGCGCGTAGCGCTCGCCCTCGGAAGAGTCGTAATAGGAGTCCAGATCTTCGAGGCTTGCACGGCGCTTTTTTTTTATAAAAAACAATAAGCCGATCGCAATCGCGGCGGCACCGAGTGCCATTTCGATCATGCCAAGATCTCCTGTTGATAAATTTTCCTCTATTGCCCAATGAGGCCACGCCGATTTTTTTAAGACTCTTGCAATACGACCTCGGCTACACCCTCATCCAATTCCTGTTGTAATTTATCCAATTCCTCAGCAATCCGGAGGTTCACCTCCTCCAGAGGCACGTCAATGCGCTCATCCTGGTGACGCAGTTTCATCTCCACCTGCCCCTTTTTGAGCGAGCGGTCGCCCACCGTCAGACGCACCGGCAAGCCGATCAAATCCGCGTCGTTAAATTTCACCCCCGGATTTTCCAGCCGGTCATCGAGCAGGACTTCCACCCCATTGGCGCTGAGTTCATCGTAGATCTTCTCTGCAGCCGCAGCTGCCGGGCCGCCGCCCTTGGCCAGCGCCACTAGGTGGACCTGAAAAGGGGCCACCGAAACGGGCCAAATCAGCCCGTTCTCGTCGTGGTGTTCTTCCGCGATACAGGCCAGCAGTCGGCCCACGCCAATTCCGTACGAACCCATGAGCACCGGCCTGGCCCTGCCCTCGGCATCTAAGAAATTGCCGTCCATTGCATCAGTATAGCGGCTGCCAAGCTGAAAAATATTGCCCACCTCAATGCCGCGCGAGGTGCCCAGCGGGCCGGCGCATTCCGGACAGGCATCGCCCTCCTGCGCCGCGGCAATATCGCAAACCAGATCGCCCTCGTAGTCGCGCCCGTAATTGACGTTTTTCAAGTGATAGCCCACCTCGTTGGCGCCAGCCACCAGATTTGCCGCGACCGGGATCGAATCATCGACCACAACCAGAGCATTTTGCACGCCAATAGCCGATCCATAACCGGCCTCGGCACCAACCGCCTCGATCTCCTCCCCGCGTGCCGGACGCATCTCGCCGGCTTTTATCGCATTGGCCAGTTTGGTTTCATTGACCTCCATATCGCCGCGAATAACCGCCAGCACTAATTTTTCGCCCTCCTCCTGTTCCCCAGTTATAGTGGCCACCATAAAAACTGCTTTGGCAGTGCGACTCTGGGGCACGTCCAGAAACTGGGCCAGAGCCTCGATGGTCGGCGTATCCGGGGTGGCGACTTTTTCGATTTCCCGCGGCTCTTCTCGAAGGGCGGCGACTTTCTTGAAAACAGCTATTTGGCGGTTGGCCGCATAGCCGCACTGCTCGCACAGCACCAGGGTATCCTCGCCAATTGGATTGAGATACATATATTCGTGCGCGACCTTGCCACCCATCATGCCCACATCTGAACGCACTGCCCGCACCGGGAGCCCGCAGGAATTGAAGATATTGAAATAGGCCTGATAATGGGCCCGATACTGATTCTCCAACCCCTCTTGGTCGGCATCCAGGCTGTAGCTGTCCTTCATGGTGAATTCCCGCACCCGGATCAATCCCGAACGGGGGCGCGGATCATCGCGCCACTTGGTCTGCAAATGATAGATCAGCTGCGGCAACTGGCGATAGGACTTGATCTCCTTGCGCACGAGATCGGCGACTACTTCTTCGTGGGTCATGGCCAGCACCATATCGCGCTCGGACTTATCCTTAAAACGGCCCATTTCAGAGCCCACCTGGTACCAGCGCCCGGTCTCCTTCCAGATATCGGCCGGATGCACCACCGGCATGCTGATTTCCTGGCCGCCGATGGCATCCATTTCTTTGCGGATGATGTTTTCGACTTTGTCGAGAGCGCGTTTGGCCAAGGGCAAATACGAGAAAATACCGCTGGCCAATTGGCGGATGAAACCACCGCGCAACAGCAGCTGGTGGCTCGCCACTTCGGCATCGGCCGAATTCTCGCGCAAAGTCTGGCTGAACAACTTACTCATTCGCATGCCGTGCTCTCTCCTTGACAATTAACAAAAAACAAAAACCGCCGCGAGCCAGGCTCGAAGGCGGGATAGCGGACGAAGATACTGCCCTGATCACAACCTGCCCCGCTGTCGGAAGCTGTCGCAGCCTGCCCCAAATCTTGTCATTGTCGGGTATGCGAGTTAGTTGACCAGGAATACTGAACTTTGAGATTTTCCAAAACTTATCCCGTTTGAGAAATCTCGTCAAGAGCTTTTTGACGAGCCCGAGTTCAGTTCATCGCTTCTTTCTGACCAGAGCGCGCATGGCCCGGTACATAACACCCAGCGATAGCAGGATCCAGCTCAAAGCGATCGGATAAGCCAGCATGGGCACCCCCCAGTAGCGCGCCAGAATGCCGGCATCGGTCAATTCTGCGTAATGCCATAGATCGGTGTAAAAGTCGTAGATACTGTAGAGGCATAACATCACCCCTATCCAGGTCGCAGCGGCCACCGCCGCACGCTGAGATTTAATCGCCAGCGCCGCCAGAATCAAACCGGCGAAAATGCCCAGGTAAAAATCCACCCCCCCCACGGGGGTAAACCACATGGTCATCCCCATGCACACCAGCCCAATCAAGAGGAGTAATAGTCGCTGTGCCTGGGGCAGCGTACCGGTATAGATCAACAGCGCTCCCAGCAATGCCGAACCCACGTACCCCGCCGAACAGATCAGCGGAAAGAAACCACCCTGGGCCAGGGTGTGGCCAGACTCGTTGAGATTGGTGCGCATTTCCAGCACCTGTCCCCCCGTAATCAGGGCCGTCCCGGCATGAAAAATCTCGTGTACCAATACTACAAACAAGCGGAAGGGCAGAATGAGCGGGGTATTCCAGAACGCGTAGGCCACAAACGTGCACAGGAGATAATAACGGAAGCGCCAAAAAATCCCCCAGACGTATAAAATTCTTTTTAAAAGTTTCATGAATTCCGCAATCTAATTATTTGTGCTTGCCGAATTTTATTCTTCCGGTCGCGAATCTCTAGCCCTACCTGGCGGACCTGCCAGTTCAGCGTGATGATGGCAAAGTTGAGCTGGTTAAAAAAATTGCCCAGACGGTAGCGGTTGGGCTCGCGTTTAAGTCCGTTATAACTGTGGGTCAAGCCGCTGGAAGTTATCTCGTAAAGCGGATAGGAAAGGGCCGCATGTTCCAGTCGCGAAATTTCTCCAAAGTGCCGATCGCCGCTCAGAAAGATCACCCCCGGCGCCCCACTGTCCCCGATCAAACCAAAAAGCCGTTGCCGGGCGCGGGGAAAATTCGCCCATTTCTCATAGGGATGTTCCTCGGGCAGGACCTGTATGCTGGAACCGATCAGGTGTACGCTTGCCTTGCTGTGGCGCAATTCCCCTTCCAACCAGGCCCATTGTTCTCCCCCCAGTACATCCCCTTTATCACCGGGCTCGCCGCGATGGTAGCGGGTGTCCAAAAGGATCACTTTAACCTGCCGCCCCTCGGGCCCGTAGGTGTAGGAGGCGAAAACTCCCTGCTGCCGCCGCCGCGGACTGTCTTCTTCCTCGTCCAGAAAATCCAGCAATATCTGCTGGCTCTGCACTTTCTTGCTGTATTCCCTGCCGCCATTGTTTTTGCCGTAGTCGTGATCGTCCCAGGTTCCGATCACCGGACAGGTTTCGAGCAGCAACCCATACCCCGGGTGCCCCTTTTGCACTTCGTACTTTTGCCGCATGCGATGCATATCCCGGGTATTGGCATATACGATGTCCCCCAGCCAGATCCACAAATCCGGCCGATTGGCCACTATGCTTTTCCACAATGGCTGTTCCCGATCCTCTCGATTGCAGGACCCAAAGGCTATGCGGGTGAGCGATTTTTCCCGCGGGACCTCGCCCGCGGCCATCCCGACGAC
>CAXFTV010000444.1:0-4556 GCA_964005845.1 uncultured bacterium | reverse complement strand
CTGGGTAATGGGACCCAGGCCGGCGGGATAGGGCAGCACGGAGAACTTTCCTCCGACGCCCCAACGGACAACTATTTCGATAAAGCGGCGGAGAAAATCCACCGGGATAGCTTGCTCTATTGGTTCCCCCGAGCCTTCGGTGGGCGTGTCGGTATTCTGCGATTCTGCCACGTGCCACCAGTAGGTGTTGATCAATGGAGCCGAGTCGTCAATAATTAGCGAGATGGGGATACTCATTGTGTGCCTCCTCGGGAGCAGGGCATCGCTCTGCTGCAAGCCCAGAATTTAGCCCCGTCGGCCATGTGTATTGTTCCGGTTTAGCTCATCAGAGCCCCATTTTTCCGGCGGGTTTTTCATCGGAGGCCGCTACTGTTTTTCTGGCTTCCGCGCAGTTTTTGGGTGCGAGGTGGGTGGCCCTCAAATGCCGGCGGTCTTTATCCACACCAACCGATTATTACCATCGCAATGGGGCCTGGCGACTCTAGGCGCTCCTCTTCGTTTCGCTATCCACCATTAAACCGACCAGGAGCTGAAGTCGGATGGTGAGCTCACCCCCCTGGTATGTAGAGGGAGCGGTCCTCGATGGGCAATTCCACTCTGGCGCCATCCAGCAGGTGCGAATGGGCAAGGCCAAATTGCGTCTCCACCGCCTGCATAGTGATATCGATATTCCCCGCGGTCTGCTCCCCGGTTTCCAGCTGGCGGATAATGTTGCGAATGGTGCAGATGGTGGGGCTTTCTCCGATTGGTTTGATGGTTTTCTCATCGCTGGAGCTTCCGTTGCGGCCAGCCTGGCGGATGCGAATGAGCTCGCCGTTGTCCCAGGCATAGGCGCGGCCCCCGGTGCCGTAGACCTCGATGTCAAAAAGACCGGGCATGGGAATGAAGTGGCCTTCGGCACCGCTGGCGTAGCCGACGCGGAAAAAATCTGCCATGGGATCGGCGATTTCTTCGCCGGGCGGTGGCACGAAGGCGTGCTTTTCAGCATCGTAGGGGGGAAATGCACGGGGCCTTTTGTCGGCATCGGCACCGAGGAACTCGCCCGGCTGTACCAGGCGCCCCTCGACCCAACGGGGGGCCGGATCGCCCAAGAGCATGGCCACCAGATCCAGGGTATGGGGGTGGTGTTTGATGATATCGGTGTAGGAGTACATCAAGGCGTAGCGAGGCTCGCCGATTGCGCCTTCGGCGATGGCCTTCCTCATCTGCTTAAAACCATCGTGGTGGCGCCGCATAGCTCCCCAGTTGAAGGCCACCTGATTGGCTTTGCAGGCGGCGGCGATGCGATCGGCTTCGGCCAGCGAAGCGCACAGCCCTTTTTCCGCATAGATGCCCCGCACCCCGTTTTCGGCAGCGAAGATGATGGGTTCAGCGCGGGCAAATGAAGGGGTGGTCACGCTGACGATATCGGGCTTTTCCCTGGTAATCATCTCGCGGTAATCGAGGTAGGTGTTGGTGCAACCAAAGCGCTGACTGAAGCGCTGCAGGCGTTGCTGACCGCGATTGGCCACCGCTACGACTTCGGTCTCCGCAATGGCGCAGTAGGCATTGAAATGACCGTATGGGGAAGAGAACTGATTGGTGTCCAGCTCGTCTTCAATCAAGCCACCCATGCGACCGGTGCCGATGATGGCGGCCCGGTATTTTGGCTGTGTCATGGTCTACTCCTTCTGGGGATTTCACAATATCTCGGTTGCGGGGTCATCGATTTAAAACTCAGCTTACTATACTGTACCAAATGGGCAAAATCAAGCCGTATCGGGAACTAAAAAAAGGGGCCAATGCGGCCATTTGGTTGGCGGGATTCGCCACCACAACTCCGTGAAACGTTCTTTTCTTTCTCTAACTTAATTATAATCAATACATTTAAGATTGCTAGCGGCCTTCTGTAAAGTGATGGCATAAGGATTGCTTTTTATCTTTTATAAAAATCCATTCACCAGGAGGGTGAGATGCAAAAAAGCATAACCAGAGAGCAGCTCGAGCGCGTGGCGCGGATCTACAAAAAAAACCAGGATGCCAGCCAGGCCCTGGGAATTACCATGAGAAGTTTTGGGCGGCTATGCCGTAAATACGGCATCGAGACGCCCTATTGCCGCGGGCGCCGGCAGGCAAGAGAAAATTTGTTCCACGCATCGGCTTTTGCAGCGGAGCTAAGCTAATGGCAAGCGGAAGATTGGAGCGTTTAACAACTATCTGTAAAGCCAATTTCAACCATCTTCTGGACCGGATGGAGGATCCCGAAAAGATGGTGCGCCAGTTCGTCCGCGACTTGGAAGAAGAGGTGGCTAAAGCCGCCCGTGTCGCAGCTTCTGGGCTGGCCAATCAGCGCCGTCTGGAGCAAGGGCATGGGGCCGCCCAGAAGCGAATACAAGATTTGCAGGAGCGGGCTGAAGCTGCTGTTGGAGGGGGGGATGATGAGAAGGCGCGGCAGGTGCTCAGGGACAAGGCAGCGGCGGTCGCCGCCGCCGAGACGACGGGCTCGGCATTGGCGGAAGGCCGTGAGGTTGCGGTTCAATTGCGGCATCAACTCGACGAATTGAGGGCGGATTTGAAAGAGGCGCGGAGCAACCAGGGGGTCTTGATCGAAGGCTTGCGGTTTGCCTCCGGGGAGGCGCACAGCGGTGCGAGGGGTGAAAGTGCTCAAACGCGCCTGGAAGAACGAATTCAAGAACACAAAAACGACTTCGAGCGCTACGTGAAACAGGTCGAAATAGCCGAAGCAGAGGCCGAAATAGCACAGCAAATGGCCGGTGAGCAGCAGCCGGGGAGTTCGGCCCCGGAGGCGCGTGTGGAGGAGGAGTTGGAGGCGCTAAAGAAAAGGGTCGCAGCAGAAGATTAGTGGGGGGAGGGGGGAAACAGCATTTTGTTGCCTCCGACCAGGGGCCGTCTGCGGTTCCGAAAAGAGACCCGCAAGAATTTAGCGCCATGGGATTTTAGCTGGATGCCGGGAATGATCGCTTAGTTATTGCCGAGAGCAGAATATATTTTTATTTTGGCGGCATGAGAGATTTTTATTTTTCTTCTTGACACACTTTTTCCGCGTCTGCCGGTATTCAGTTAGGCAGACCCACCGCGGGGGGAAAACTTGAATTTATTCGGCTTCGATAGCAGTCGAATTCTCGCACTGGTCGTGGTGCTCCCCTTGGGCGCTTATGCCACTGTGTGTATTCTGCTCTACCTTTTCCAGTCCCGCCTGGTCTACGAGCCCGATCGCCAAGTAGTTGGCTCGCCCGCGGAAGTAGGTCTGTCCTATCGTGATGTAGAGCTGCTAAGCGCAGATGGAGTGCCTCTGGCGGGCTGGTGGGTGCCCCACGATGAGTCCAGGGGCGTATTGCTATTCTGCAATGGCAACAGCGGCAATATTTCGCACTTGCTAGGACGTTTAGCTACCTACCACGACCTGGGGTTGAGCGTTCTTGTTTTTGATTATCGCGGCTATGGCGCCAGTGGCGGGCAGCCGACCGAAGAGGGTACTTATCGGGACGTGGAAGCCGCGTGGAATTACTTGGTCGGGGAAAGGGAAATAGCACCCGAAAAGATCCTGGTCTACGGCTGGTCCCTGGGGGGACCTATTGCCGCATGGTTGGCACAGAGATACAGTCCCGCTAAACTGGTGCTGGAATCGACCTTTACTTCGCTTCCCGATCTGGCGGGGCAAATTTATCCGCTCTTTCCCACCAGGCTGCTGGCGCGTTTTCAATACAATACCGGCGATTATCTCACCCGGGTGCGTTGTCCAATTCTCGTGGTGCACAGTCGCGGGGATCAGCTTATTCCCTTCGCCCATGGCCAGCAGCTCTATCAGTCCTTTAATGGCCCCCGGACCTTGCTGGAAATCGAAGGTGATCACGGCGATGGTTTCTCATTTTCGGAGCAGCGCTACAAGGAGGCGCTGGGGGCATTTATCTCGGACTTGTAGAAAATTATTGGGGCCACGGGGGATTGGATGGCTTCTTAGGTGAACTTTGAAAAAGTGGATGGGAAATTTAATATGATTCTTGCCAAGCAGTGGGTGAAGGAGCCGGGTGCCCGCGTAGAGGGATCGCGGCCTCTGGATAGTGCCAAACTTCAAGCGCCGTGCATCGCGCGCGATCCCGAGGGGGGATTTCGTTTGTTTTATACTGCCGTGGGGCCGGAAAAGCCCTACCCCACGTGTCAGGGCTACCTGCTCAGTGCCTTTTCGGAGGACGGATTGGTCTTTCATCCCGAACCCGGAATCCGGCTGGCACCCCGGGCAGATCTGGAGCACATGAGCCTGCGAATACTCGCCCCTAGCCTGACCTGCTGTGGCGATGGGCGCTGGCGGCTGTACTTCGAAGCGCGTGGTAGGGCCGATCGCCCGGTGGTAATTTGCAGCGCCCTTTCCAGCGATATGCTGGAGTGGGAGCTAGAGGAGGGAATCCGCCTGCAGCACCCCAATGGCCTGGGCGGACCCCGCTACCTGCCTTTGCCCGAGGGCGGCGGGCGGCTCTATTGCTGCGGCATTGATTCGAGCACCGGGGCGCGGCTTCCAAAGGGAGTCGTCAGTGCCATTACCAGCGATGGCCTCAATT
>CAXFTV010000443.1:0-3438 GCA_964005845.1 uncultured bacterium | reverse complement strand
CGCCAGCAGCAGCAGCAGCATGATCAAAGCCCTACCCACGAGCCACAACCACCCCGCCATCGACAAGCTCCCTCCCACCAGGGCGAATAGCGCGGCGCGGTAGGAGAGAATCTCAGTGGAATCATCTACCTCCGGAGCACCCAGAATGGCCTTGCGCAATACCCCCTGCAGATGCCCCCTCGCGGTCCATAGACCGGCGGCGAACAACACCAGCATGCCGCCCATGGAGTAGTAGGCCAGAAAGGGATTCCGTATGGCATGTCCGCCCTCCAGCGCCTCTGCACTTACCAGCCCCATAAACCCAAAAATCCCCCGCAGCAAATTGGCAAAGAGATTGAAAAGGTAGATAAGCCTTGATGGCGAGGCAGTTGCCTCCCTAGTGCGCGGCCCACCCTTGCTCGACAAGAAACTCGAGGGTGTTTTTTCTGCCCCATTTGAGTATTTTGGATTTCCCAGACCTCGGACGTGCTTATATCGACCCCAAAGGGCCCTCAATCTAAACAAATGAAGTCCGCTCTGAAAGTCGTGAAATGTTGACAAAACATCTTTTCTGCTTCTATCTTCATCCGCTAAACGAGAACACAGCCCGACTGTAGCGCAGCCAAGGATAAAATATCATGACGCAGCACTCCGAGCAGATAGCCGAGGGCGAAATGGTGCGGATCACGGCCGATATACCCTTCATAACGCCCCCCCAGTGGGCCATTCTGGAGCGCAATCTCATCGACTTGATGAACCGATCCATCGACCCGGTGCTGGACCGTTACGTCCAGGGCGACGGCTCGACCATGTGGCCGCCGACGGACGAGATGACCAATTTTGACGGCCTGGATGACGCCTACGAAAGTTTCCACAACTGGCCTTTATTCTACCTCCTGGGAGGCGACGACCGCCTACTCGAGATCTCAAATCGGGAATTCAATGCCATTACCCTGCAGTTTACCCGCTATGAATCAGGCCATGGCCATCCCATGGTCGTCAAAGAATACGAACAGGGCTACGATTGGATGCACCAGGGCGAAGGGTACGTTTTTTTCTACCTGCTGTGCATGGCCGACCCCACCAATAGCACCAACAAACGGCGGGCGCGGCGCTTTGCCGGCTTTTATTTGAACGAGGACCCGGAAGCGCAAAACTACGACCCGCAGCACAGGATCATCAAATCCTCCCACAACGGCAGCAAGGGACCGGCACAGCGCAACTTCGAGCGTTACTACACCCGGTATCGCTATGAAAATTGGCGCCCCTGGCCGCTGCCCTTCCACGATATTCCCGGCTGCGAGACGGTTGAAGATCTCAAGAATCCGGAAATCGAGGAACGCATGGGCAAGGCGGTCGTAGAGCGCTTTGCCCGCGGCGATTGCGCCGCCAATCTGGCGGCCACCAGCATGGTTGCCAACGCCTATCTTTTCACCGGGGACGAAAAGTGCAAAAAGTGGGTGGAGGAATACGTCGGCGCCTGGATGGAGCGGCTGGCGGCAAACGAGGGCATCCTGCCGGACAATGTCGGCTTGTCGGGCAAAGTGGGCGAGTACCTGGGCGGCAGATGGTACGGCGGCTACTACGGCTGGACCTGGCCGCACGGTTGGCACACCATGGGCGATGCGGTACTCAGCGGCGCCGAAAATGCCATGCTGGTATCCGGCGATCAGAAATACATGGAACTGGCCCGTTCTCAAGTCGATGTGATGATGGAAAACGGCGAGATCCGCAATGGCACCCTGCATGCGCCCCACTTCCACCACGACGAGGGCTGGGACGGCTACAGTCCCATGCAGGCGCGCTTCATGGCGCACGTGTGGAGCATTTCCATGGACCCGGCGGATTTGAAACGCATCGACGAGCAGAAGGATCACGGGGCGCGGGACTGGGAGAAGGTGACGGTCCAATCGCCCAAAGACCGCGGCGGCCACGAAGCCCCCTGGCTGGCTTTCCTGCGCGGCGAATTTCCCGCTTATCCAGAAGAGATCCTGCGCTACAACCACGCCCAGGTCTACCAGCGCCTGGCCTATATGGCACACGACGAACAAGACCCCGCGACCTACGGCGATCACTATCTGCAGGTGCGCAATCCGCTCACCACCGAAGGCCTGGTGCAGCTGACCATGGGAGGGCCGCTGTTCAACTTCAACGGCGGTCTATTGCTGGTGCGGCTGCGTTACTTCGACTGGCAGCGCCGGCGCCCGGGCCTGCCCCGGGACGTGGCCGCCCTGGTAGAAAAACTGGAACCGGGGAGCGCGGTGGTGCAGCTGGTCAACCTCAATGCCGTGGAGGAACGCGAGTTGGTGATCCAGGCGGGCGCCTTTGGCGAACACCAGTTCACCACGGTGCGCTTCCAGAATTTGAAAAGCGATCAGAGCCACGACGTATTTAGCGGCGCCACCTGGCTGGACGCGGATACGTACGAGAGGGACATGGCGCAACAGACCGAGGCGCGCGACGTGGCGGTGAACGCACCCTATTTCCGCGTCGCCCTCAAGCCCTGCAGCCAGATCGGACTGGAATTGGGCATGCAACGCTTTGTCAACACGCCCTCCTACGATCTGCCCTGGGCAGCGAACGAGGCATGAGCTGAGGCCGGAGGCACCTGAACCTCCTCCATAGCTCAGCGGGCATCGCCAATTTCCCGCCGGGATGCCACCGCCCCCATCACCGCCCAGTAAATGGCAGCCTGGACAATACCCGAAGCGGGCAGAATATCGATATCGTAATGCGGCACGGCCACCAAGCCATCGCCGTAGGGCCACCTGGGCCGAATGACATAGTCCGGCACCGGCTCGCCCGCCGCCGTCCCATCAGTAATGATTTCGACGATGCGCGCGCCCTTGCGGCGGGCGACTTCGTAGGCCGCCAGCGGGCGGTGAAAATAGCCCAGGAAAAAAAACAGATCGCCGGCCTCTAATTTCTCCTCCAATTCAGCAGTCGCAGGCGTTTCTCCTGAAAAGGTATCGAGCCGTTCCACAAGCAGCGGATCACCGGGCGCTCCCCACTGAAATACGGGGAAATGGGAGATCAGAAAAGCGTAGATCTGGCGGCCCTCTTCCAATAAAGCCGCGCCGATTCGCCCGATTTCTTCAATGGCCTCGCTCTCCTGCTGCAGCAATGTGTCCAGGCACCCTCCCAGTCGTTCCAAATAGCGCCTACCCAGTTTTGCAGCTGCGATTGGAGGAACCTCGTGTGCGGCCTCGAAGCGCAGGCCCTGCCGCGCTTCGTTGCGCCGTCGGGCGCCGGGCATCAGCACGCTCTGGTAGATCGTCGGCATGGCGCCGCAGCGCGTCAGAGCGGCGACCAGTTCGCCGCTGAAGGCCCACAGGAGGACCAGGTTCTGCAGCGCCACCAAGGGGTATTTCTCCCCCCCCAAAATTGCCAGTACCGCACCTGGTTGCGGCGGCGCGCTTTCCAGGAAAACCTGTACTCGGGCGCTCAAGGCCGCAGCGG
>CAXFTV010000442.1:0-5542 GCA_964005845.1 uncultured bacterium | reverse complement strand
TTGGTGACGCGGTCGTGGGGCGTGTGGATCATGTTCAACAGCAGGGAGGGCAGAAATTGAAAGCCGCGCCGCTGTGCGTGTTCGCACACGAGCAGCAGCGGATCGATGCCCCTTTCGATCATCCGTGCGGCATTTTGCGCTGCCCGCCACCAGATGTCGTGGTCGGTCAGATCGACATTGTGTCCCCAGCGTTCGCCCACCTTGGTGGCGTAGAGCAAGACGCTGCAGTCGCCCACCGCATAGGTGATGGTATCGACGCCGAGGTCGACCAATTCGTCGATGGGTTCGACGTATTGTTTGATATCCATCGGCGGTTCGTACAGGTAGACGCTTGTATGGCGTCCGTCGGTGTAGAACATTACTTCGTGGTCTCTGCTCATAACTTTTCTCCTTTTTTGCGCGCATAATTCGGGATTGCACGATGTCGGTGGCGGCCTAAACCCTGCCCTGGCGGATGTGTTTCCACGGTTGGCCAAAATGTTTAGCGCTGTACTGATAATGCGATAATTTCAGCTCGATTTCAATGATTTTCCGAGTTGTGTCCGGCCTCTTTTACCAGGGTGCCGAATGAGCGGGTTGGCGCAATGCGCCAGGAGTCGGGGGCGCATTTACATGCGCGCTAGACCCTGCCGGCACGGCTAAAAATAGCCATCCGGAAGTGGGATTGACAGGGGTCTTTCAAATTCATATGCTTGGTCGAAATTGCGCAAAAAAGGTACTTGGAGTTTGTCCGTGAAGATCCTTAGCCAAAGGGCCAAAGATGGTTGACGCCGCCCAGGTCGCGCAGTGGCTCGAGAAGCTCAAACAGGGGTCGCTGGTCGCCGCAGATCTCGAGTGTGCCCTGCAGCGCCTGAAGCAGGGGGGAGGGCAGACGCCCGTACAGCGGCTGCTGTACCTCCAGACCAATACCACCGACCTGGAGTCGCCGGTGCTGGGCATGGCCACCGTCGAGGACGGCGTCGTCAACGAGGGCGCGGACGATCCGGACGCCTGGCCCTACCAGACCGTTCTGGAGGCCATGGTCGACGGCTGGCGCATCGTCAAATTCCCGGAGTTGGCCCTGGCATACCTCGACCCGGAGTACGGGGGCATGAAATGGGAGTTCATTCTGGAAAAGTGAGGAGGGGCACCCGTGGAAGTTGAAAAATACGACTGCGAGGCCACCCTCAGCGATGGGCAGGTGATGGATTTCTGCCGCAAGGGCTACCTGATGCTCGAGGGCGTGGTTGCGGATGAGGTCAATCGCCGCACGGTGGCATTCCTCGACGAACGCGATGGCGCCGAGCCGACCGAGATCCTGCAGCAGGACTGGTTTGTGGACGGGGTCGTCAAAAATCCCCAGGGGGCCGGTGCCGTGCGCGCGCTGCTGGGCAGGGATTTTGCGCTCCCAAGGCTAATGGCCAACCACCGGGTCGAATGCCCCGCGCCGGCCCTGAACTGGCATCAGGACGGCGGTTCGATCATCACGCCGCGGCTGGACTACCTGCAGGTGTTCTACTACCCCGAAGAGGTCACCCGAGCGCTGGGCCCCACCCAGATTCTGCCGGGGAGCCATCTCTTCAAGGGCTACGGAGGGCTGCTTAGCCGCCTTCGCAGCGTCAGGGATTCCATCCTGACCATCTCGCCGCCGGGGACGATATTTCTGACCGCCTATTCGATCTGGCACCGTCGCAGTGCGAGCACGGCAAGGGGGATTCGCAACAACCTCAAATACAACTACTGGCGCACCGTCGAACCGCGTCGGGATTGGGTCGAGGATCCGAATTTCAACTTCTCCTGGCCCGCCAACGAATTTCCCCCCTTCACCGTGCGCGCCGCTCAGATGCTGGCCTGGCTCTGTGGCGAAGAGTGGCAGCATGCGGGCGGTCAGGGGTGGCCTTGTTTTTCGAGCACGCCCCACGGCGGCGACCAACCCGGTCTGCCAGCGGGGCTGCGGCAAAGGCCCTAGCGGTGTCCCGTGGGCGTGCGCGCAAAGTTCCGGTGACGGCGGTAGCGCACCTGGCAGTCGATATCGTGTACTGCAAAGGGGAGTGAGATATTGGGATCGCGGCGGACCAGGGTTATCTCGATTGTGTTGCGGCCGACTTCAGGATGGTAATCCGGCGTCAATTCATAACCGTACACAAAACCATAGGGGCCGACGGCGCCGCCGCGGATCAGGCGGTAGCCCAGATCGTTTAAGGACAGCAGGTCGGCGGGGAGCAGCCGGCCGTTCAGGGCGATGCGGACCTCGTTCAGGGATGCTTCGATCGCCGCAATATGCACCTCCAGTACCACCGCCTCGACGCGGCCTGCCCGTTGCCAGCGCTCGAGTTCGTCCGCAATCCTGATCTCGAACCGTTCCGGCACTCCTTCGCGCAGTTCGCGGGGCAGGTCGGGGGCTCCCCCGGGCAGCCAGGCAGGCGGGGGACGGCCGCCTGCCGAGCGCACGCGATAATGCTTGTCGGTGCACGCCAGGATTTCGGGGTGAGCCAGCAGCCGCCAGGCGCCGTACTCCACATCGGTCCAGGGCCAGCCGTTGGGCAATGTGCAGGCATCGGCGATGGCGAATCCGGCGGCGCCCTGGGCGTAGCCGTTGGCCGCCGCCGCCCACAGCATCTCCGGGGTTGCGTATTGGGCGTACTGGCGTCCCAGCATTTGCGCGAACCCGGCCAGCACAATACAGTCCGCACCCTCTGCCGCGGCCACCGCCGCCGTCAGGTCGAGGTTGGTTTCTACGGTTCCGTTGACGAGCCCGGGCATGCAGAGGATGCAGTCGACGATTCCTTCCGCTACCCACGTTTCCACTTCGTAGCCCAGCATCGCCCAGGCTTGTCGATGTGCCGGTATGCGGACCAGAATTCGCTTGCGCCGCCCCTGTGCCGCCTGGGCGGCATCGGCGACTTCGCGCAGGGAACGCAGCCACCCGGTCATAAGAGGAGCCAGTTCTGCCGCTTGCTCGAAGCGGCACATCGGCACGTGGTCGGCCAGATCTAGGTCGATGCCGTCGGTGGCGTAGCGCTCGAGCAATTCGGCGAAAACCGCATGCCGCTGCTGGCGGACCTGATCGTGCAGGAAGCTGAAGCGTTTGGGATCGCAAGATGAGGCGCGGGGATCCTCCTCCGGGCCGATCTGAAACTCGGGATGGTCGTAGACGAAATCGGATTTGCGTCCGAGACCTCCATCGCTCGCCCGCTCGCCGCCCTGGAAGTTGACGAAACTGCTGGCGAAGAACCACAGGCCTTTCGCGTGGCTCCGGGCAATCATCAACTCGAGCGGGTCGTGGCCATCGTCGATCAGTTGTTGGAGGTTGCGCGCCGCCCGGTACCAGACGCTGTGCGTCCAGCACTCGACGTTATAACCCCATCTGGGGGCCACTTTGCTGTCGTAGGTGACGACCCCGCCTTCGAGACAGACGCCGTAACTGAGGGTGTCGATGCCGCTGTCGACGAGCTGGTCGAGGTTGAAGGTGACGTCGGCGGGTTCGACCGGCGGCTCGAACTGGTAGAGGTAGGAGGCGTGGCGGCCGTCGTCCGTCATGAGGACGCGGGGTTGCGGTGTGCGTTTGGCCGTGTCCATGATCGGTCTCCTGGCACAGGCAATGCTCGGGTGCCTGCGATCCCTGCGCTTGGGTGGTGTTATCCATCTGTGTACATTTGCTATATTATACTACGGGTGCCGCTGGCCGGTCAAGCGGCTTGCGGGGTACTCGAAGCGAACTGGGAGACAAGTATGAAATTGGCAGATAGGGTTGCGCTCGTCACCGGCGGCAGTGCGGGCATTGGCGAGGCGATCGCATTGCGCTTTTCCTCCGAAGGAGCCCGGGTCGGGGTGGTCGCCAGCGCCGCTATCGGCAAGGCCGAGCGGGTAGTGAAAAAGATCGCGGCGGCCGGCGGCGTCGCCAGACCCTTTGTCGCCGACGTCGCCCGGGTTGCCCAGATAGAGGCGCTGGTGGAGGCGGTCATCCGCTCCTTTGGCCGCATCGACATTCTGGTCAATGCGGCCGGCATCGTCGCCCCTACCCCAGCCGGCGACACCAGCGAGGCGGACTACGACCGCCTCATGGACATAAACTTGAAGGGAACATTCTTCTGCATCGACGCCGTCGTGCCCTACATGGAGGCGCAGGGAGCGGGTAATATCATCAATATCTCATCGATCGGCGGCATTCTGGGATCGAGCCAGCACGCCGTCTACGGCGCCTCGAAAGCAGGAGTGATAGGCTTGACCAGGGCACTCGCCTGCGAGCTGGCGCCGCGCGGCATTCGCGTCAATGCCATCGCGCCGGGTCCCACGGCAACCCCTGGGAACGAGGCCTTGCGCACCCGGCCCGAGTTCGGGGAACAGCGCGATGCACTTGCCGCCCGCACCAAGAGCAGCCGCACTTTTTCGGAGCCGGACGACATGGCGCGCGCCGCCCTGTTTCTGGCCGCCGACGATGGGTGCGCCATGCACGGTTCGGTGATGGTCGTCGACGAGGGTTTCACCGCGGGGATTTGAAGGCGGCCAAAAAATACAGCCTCCGCAGGAGGGCACAAGAAGATCTGCCTGGAGGCGCATTTCCCAGGGTCAATCCCAGAAGGGTTCTCCCGCCGCGAGCTCGGCGCGCAGTACTTCCGGAATCAGCTCGATGCCAAGACCTGGCCCCGCGGGAACGGCCAGCATGCCGTCTGTCAGATCGAAGCCATCGAGGCCGCCCATTTCGGCGATGTAGGGATGCACATACAGGCGGCTCTCGCTCATATTGAAATTGCGCACCGAAGCCCCGAAGTGCACATTGGCCATGTTGTGAACGAGGCTGCCGCAGTTGTGCAGGGCGACGGGCAGGCCGTAGTGCTCCGCGAGTTCGGCGATTCTGCGGCCGCCGCTGATGCCGCCGCACCAGCAGAGGTCGGGGTGCAGCACATCGATGCCGCCCTCGATGATAAAGGGTAGAAAGTCGCGAAATCCCTCGATCTTTTCGCCCGTGCAGATCGGCACGCGCGCCGCGGTTCGCAATGCCTTGTAGCCTTCCGAGAACCAGACTTGCAGCGGGTCTTCGAGCCAGAGGGGACGGGACTCTTCCAGGGCTTGGCACAGCCCGATGGACGAGGGCACGTCCCACTCGTTGTGGCAGTGAACGATGAAATCCAGTTCCCAGCCCATAGCGGCGCGCAGATTTTCATAGGCGCTCTGAACGATTTTCAGGTCGCTCACCTTCAGCGTCTGGCCGGGTTCGGCGGCCACGTGTGGGCGCGCCAGGCGCGCGTCGTCGAGCAAGTGGCCCCAATCTACCTTTACGGTGCGGTAGCCATGGGGGTGGGAGCGAAACTCGGCCACCCACTCTTCGAGCCTGGCGCGGTCCGTCGCATCGGCGGGGCCGATGCCGTAATAAATCTCGACGCGGTCGCGGAAGCGGCCCGCGAGCAGATCGCAGACGGGGCGATTCAGGATTTTTCCGGCCAGGTCCCACAATGCGATATCGACGCCGCTGACGGTCGGCACGTGGGCCTGGTAGGTGTGTTGCAGGCCCATCATCTGGTGATACAGCTTGCCGATATCGAGCGGATCGGCGCCGATGAGG
>CAXFTV010000441.1:0-4754 GCA_964005845.1 uncultured bacterium | reverse complement strand
TGCAAAAAATGGCTCCCCACAAGATGCCCCACCGCGTGCCCAATAGCGTTCGGGCCTTTTTCGAAGGGGCGGCAGCGGCGCAAAGACGGCCCGAGGTTGCCCAGTGGTTGCGAGATATGCTGGTGCCCGAGCGCCAGGAAGAAGCCCTGGGGCAATTGCCGGTTAACGAGCCTACTCGGCTGATGTTTGATGCGATGGTGCGCAACACCTGCGCGCCCACCATTCTCGAGGCCGGTCTCAAGCGCAATGTAATCCCCTCCACGGCCACGGCGCAGTTGAGTGGTCGCACTTTGCCGGACGTGGACGAGGAAAGCTTCCTGCGGGAGGTGAGGGATATTGTCGGCGATGAAGTGGAATTCCAGCTGGAGAATTTTAGGTCGGGTTTCGAGGTTTCCCACGAAACCCCGCTTTTTGCGGCTTTACAAGCCGCCACCCAGAGATTTGATCCGGATGGCGTGGTGGTGCCCTACATGGTGACCGGTGGTACCGACGCTCGATTTTTGAGTCAGTTTGACACCAAGATTTACGGTTTTATTCCCATGCGTTACGAGCCGGGGATGGATTTTTTTGAGTTGTGTCACGGTCACGACGAGCGGGTCTCTGTAGCCAATGTGCTCTTTGGCGTACAGGTGGTTTTTGATGCCGTATGCCGGTTGAATGAGATAGAAATATCTGCATGAGTCCTGGAGAAGGATGCTGATCCAGGATAAATTTCTTTGAGATTGCTCCTGTTTTGAGGAAGTGTAACAAGACCATGGAAGCCCTGATAAAATATTTTGAAGCCCATCCCCTCGCCGCTGTTGTGCTCGCTCTCATGGTAGGCCTATTTGTTGGCAGTTTATTCAAAAAACTGGTAAAGGCGGCTTTGTTCCTGGGGATAGTTCTGGTGGTCGGACTGTACTTCACCCACCAAAAGGCCTCTGAAGAGTGGCGTGTAAGGGCGGATGCGCTGCTGAAAAAAGCTGGGGAGAAAGCCCGGGAGTACGGTCGGGAGGCCCTGGAGAGGGGCAGAGATGCACTGGAGCATTTGCCCGACGAGAAGTAAATGGATTCTGGAGCAAAATTGTTGCACCATTGCGGCCGGTTGGCGCCGAAAATTATTGCAGATGCCGGAGGAATTCCTCTTCGGAAAAAATCGCAATGCCCAACTGGTGGGCTCTTTCCAGTTTGGAGCCGGCCTGCTCGCCCGCAATCAAGAGATCGGTTTTCTTGCTGACACTGGCAGTGACGCGGCCGCCCAGTTGCCGGATTCTTGCCGCGGCTTCATCGCGGGAATGGCGTTCCATGGTCCCGGTCAGGACCACATTCTTGCCACTGAAGAAGGATGCAGCCGGCGCTTCGATCCCTTTTTCCAATGCCAGTTGTAGGCCTGCTTGTTGCAGCTTTTCCAGCAGAGCTCTGGTTTGGCAACTGGCAAAGAACGCGCTGACGCTGCGGGCTATGGTCGGTCCGATCTCGGGGACTTCTTCCAGGTGTTCCAAATCCGCTGCGGCCAGGAGCTCCACTGAGGGAAAACTGCGGCATAAAGTCAGGGCTACAGTGGAGCCCACGTGGCGCAATCCGAGTGCGAAAAGGACCCGATCGAAAGATCGTTTTTTACTTGCATCCAGGCCGTCGAGCAGATTGCGAGCTGATTTTTCGGCCAGGCGTTCGAGAGCGGCCAGAGCCTCGAGATCCAGGCTATAAAGGTCGCCGACATTTCCTACAAGGCCGCGTTCCACTAGTTGCTCCACTACTGCCGGTCCCAGGCCTTCTATATCCATGGCATTGCGGGAGGCAAAATGCTGCAGCCGGCGTTTGAGCTGGGCTGGACAGGATGGGTTTTCACACCGGCTGGCGGCTTCGTCTTCATCGCGTACCAGTTTTCCCTGGCACACTGGGCAGTGAGATGGAAAAACATATGCGCTGGAATCGGCCGGGCGCTCTTCTAGGACGACCTCTACCACCTTGGGGATGACATCCCCTCCTTTTTCCAAAATTACTGTATCGCCCGTTCTGATATCCTTGCGCTGGATTTCATCCTGATTGTGCAATGATGCTCGCTGAATGGTCGAACCGGCCAGGAGTACAGGTTCGAGCTGAGCTACCGGGGTAATGGCACCAGTGCGGCCGACCTGCAGGTGAATCTGGCGCAGTACGGTGCGGGCCTGGCGGGCGCTAAATTTAAATGCCATGGCACTGCGCGGACTTTTGGCGGTGGCCCCCAGGCGCTGCTGTTGGTCAAGATCAGCGACTTTGATGACGATACCGTCGATTTCGTAGGGTAGTTCATCGCGCTGAATCTCGTATTGCTGGTAAAAATAAAAAACTTCTTCAAGTGTGGGGCAGGACGTGGTGGCGGGGTTGGTCGGCAGGCCCCATTCCTGCAAATTGTGCAGCTGGTCGAACTGGGTGGTACTCGAGGTGTTGGGCTGATGCAACCAATAGGCAAAGAAGCGCAGATGGCGGCGGCCGACCTGGCGCGAATCCTGCAGTTTCAGCGAACCTGCCGTCGCATTCCTGGGGTTGGCAAATAGGGGTTCATCCTCGTTTTTGCGCTGCCGGTTGAGGGTGTTGAAATCGTCCGCGGTCATGTAAACCTCACCGCGGATTTCGCAGTTGATTCCTTCCTGGCGCAGGCGCAGGGGGATGGATTTTATGGTGCGTACATTGGCGGTGATCTCATCGCCCTGTAGACCGTTGCCGCGGGTGGCAGCGCGGACGAGGACGCTGTTTTCATAGTGCAGGCTCAAGGCCACGCCATCAATTTTCAGCTCGGCCACATAGGTGATTTCCTCGTTGGGGAGGGCGTCTTTTACGCGCTGGTCGAAGGCTTCTACTTCGGCACGGGAATAGCTATTGTCCAGACTGAGCATGGGGATGGCGTGGATCAGATTGGGAAATTCGCTGGCCGGATTGCCACCGACGCGCTGGCTGGGAGAATCCGCCCGCAACAGATCGGGATGGGCCGCTTCCAATTTCTGTAGTTCGACCAGGAGGAAGTCGTATTCCCGATCAGATACCGCTGGATCGGCAAGCACATAGTAGCGGTAGTTGTGTTCGTTGAGCTGGGCTATAAGTGCTGCAATTTTTTGCGCTGCCTGGCCAGACATGGGTGTTTTCCTCAAAAATAGCAAGGCGTTTTAATGCGCCATGTGTAAGAGAATTGGCGGTAAGCCATGTGAGGGGGCGAACTGGCATTTTATGAGGGCGTATAGGCTTTTCCCCGGGCAAAATAAAAAGCCTGTGAGTGCCATTTCAGAGCCAGAAAAAGTGTCTCCTGGCATTGTTGCTCACATACTTGGAGAATTCCCTAAAACACTGAATTATAGGCTGTAGGGGGAACCCTGTCAATCCGGTTTTTCCGATCCTTAACCGCGGGATGAAACTCTACCCAGACAGATAATTAGCTAGATCTGAATTCGGTGTGGATTGCTAAATACGGTTGCCCGCGTTAGAATTCGTCAAAGAGCTTTTACTGGCCGTGGCGGAATTTTTCCTTATATTCTTTGGGCCTTGTTAAGGCGCATGGATTTATTACTTACTGCCCGATGGAGCGAATCGCAGACGTGTCCCCTACGCTTCCACTAAGCGCTTATTTGGAATTGACTAAACCCAGGATTAATGCCCTGGTGCTAGTAACTGCCGCCCTGGGTTTTTTCCTTGGGGGTAAGGGTATCCAAGCTCCCTTGGAACTGGTGTATTTTCTGTTGGGAACGGCCTTTGTGGTCGGAGGGGCGGGGGTTCTCAACCACGTTCTCGAGCGCGATGTGGACCGCCTCATGGAACGCACCCGCAACAGGCCTTTACCCGCCGGGCTGATCCGGCCTGGTGTGGCGATGTCCTTTGGTCTTTGCCTGGTGCTGAGTGGACTCCTACTGCTGCTGTCCACCACTAATCTTTTGACTGCTTTTCTGGCTTTGCTTTCCGCCTTTCTCTACGTGGTAGTTTATACCCCAATGAAGCGCTTGACCTGGCTCAATACCTCATTGGGGGCAATCCCCGGTGCCCTGCCTCCAGTGGGGGGGTGGACGGCGGCCACCGGAGAGTTGGAGGCAGGCGCGTGGGGACTTTTCCTCATACTCTTTGCCTGGCAACATCCCCACTTTTACGCGATTGCCTGGATATTTAGAGAGGACTACCACCGCGGAGGTTTCAAGATGTTACCCGTGGTGGAACCGGATGGTCGGAGTACCTGTAGACAGATCGTCGTTTATTCCGTGCTGCTAATAGTGGTTTCCACGCTGCCTACCTACCTGGGAATTTCCGGTTGGATTTACCTTTGTGGAGCGGTGCTAATGGGTCTGGGGATGCTCTTGGTCGGCATTGGCTTGAGTCTGTCCCGCTCTCATCTCGATGCGCGCCGGTTGTTGAAGGCCTCGGTTCTTTACCTGCCTCTGTTATTACTGCTGAGCGTGGTTGACGGGGGCTTTTAAGAGGCGCCCAATTGTAGCTGGAATTCCGCTCTCCTGCAAGTCAATGCGGGGGGCGGAATTTTTTATGCCCGGGGGTTATTCGGGAAAGATTTTTATACTCCTGGTCAGGGCGATTCTTCCCCGAGCAAAATTTGGGCACGCTGGTAGTCCGCCGGCGCATTCAGGTTGGTGAAGAGGGTTTGGCCGGGATCGAAAACTTCCCATTCGGCCGGTTCGAGGATGCGCATGTCTAGATCCTGGTGAAAAGAGGCCATGTGCAGTTCCCGGCGGGCGATGGAACTTTCAACAGCAGTCAGGCAGGAACGAGTGTAGAGTGCGCACAGGTGCTCTAGGCCTTTG
>CAXFTV010000440.1:0-3103 GCA_964005845.1 uncultured bacterium | reverse complement strand
GTCGAGCAAGGACGGACCCGGGACGCGACCTCCTAGCGCGAGGTAGAAATCGACTATCGCGACTGTCATGAGAATGGCCGACAGCGGTACGTAGCGGGCGGAAACTTCGCCTTTGAGCAACCAGTTGCACAGCAGCGAACCGATCGCCGTGCCAACGGCGAACAAGGCGAGAAACAGGGTTACGACCTCCTCGTCGGCTCCCAGGACATTTTTGGCCAGGCTGGGAAACTGGGATATAAAAGTAGCGCCTAAGAGCCAGAACCAGGAGATGCCGAGGATGGCGCGATAGACGGATAGCTCGGAGCGGACGTGTGAAACTATTTTCCAGGTCTCGCTGAGGAAATTGCGATTTATGCGAATTTCGGGCGCACTGGCCGGGGCGCGAGGGATGCCGAAGCTGACCAGCCACCCGGCAAGGGCTATGGCCATGATGCCCGCTGCAATGATGGCGACGCCATCTGCCTGCCTTATGAGCAGCCCACCGGCCATGGTGCCCACCAGAATGGCCACGAAGGTTCCCGCCTCGACCAGCCCGTTGCCCGCCATGAGTTCATCCTCGTCCAGGTGAATGGGCAGGATTGAATATTTCAACGGACCGAAGAAGGACGACTGCGTGCCCATCAGGAACAACACGGCCAGCAGCATTGCCGTTTCCCCGGCGTAGAGGCTAAGGCCCCCAAGGGCCATGACGGCTATCTCGAAGAGCTTGATTTTTCGAATGAGGCCCGATTTTTCGAACTTGTCGGCGATTTGCCCTGCCAGGGCCGAAAACAGGAAAAAAGGCAGGATAAATATGCCCGCGGCAGCCGTTACTATCAGCTGCCCCTGGGCATCGTCGTCGATCAACTGGTAGATGATGAGAATTACCAGGGCATTCTTGAAAACGTTGTCGTTGAGGGCACCTAGAAACTGTGTTGTGAAGAGCGGCAGAAAGCGGCGCGCGCAGAGCAGGGAAAGGACGGGATTGCGCATGCTGCGGATATCTCCTCGGGAAGCCGGTTCAGTTGGCGAGGATGAGAGCGGTAAGGCGTCATACACGAAGGTGGCGGTGATTTTTCTGGACTCCAGGTACAAGTATAGAAAACTCAAATCCGCAGTGCAATGTCATCCTGGCGGCGCGCGCAGGCAAAGGGGAAATTTTGCCGCCGCTTGGCCGGGGCGGTAAAGTGCCAATGCGGAGGGGTTATGTCAGGGCGCCAGCGGAACCGCTATGCGCGGCTAGCGCAGGAGCTGAAAAAAATGGCGCGCTACACGGCGGCCTGAAAAAGGGTTGATCTGGGGCCGATTTTTTGCCATTCTATAGTCGGCGCTGCGCGGTGGAAAACGAGCTCTAATTGGGGTAGCGAGCCGACCTGGATCCGCGGCGGCAATAGCCATGCCCGGGCTAGTTTAGCGCCTCGTCCTGGCCCAAGAAGATTGAGGGACAGGGAACGAAATTGATCATGGCGCCGAACGGCAGGTAGCAGACTGCGGGCGTTACGGCCCGAGTGGGTCAAAAACCGCGGGGGCAGCGTCAGACCTCAGGTCTGGATCGACCGGCGGCGCAATCCAGGCTTCTATGCGGCATGAGCTCGAAAGGGAGCGCAGTCCGAATCACTGGCGATGAAAGGATATCTGTGGAATTGATCATAGCGCCGCACAGGCACACATCCCGGCTGGGCGGCGTCGACATCCCGGCGGCCGCAGTACTCGAGGAGATGCATGCCGGACAGTACATCCTGCGCGCCGTGGGAGGGCGGCTGATCCAGGTCGCCGTCGAAAAAGTTTTGCTGCCGCACAGCAACAATACCAGTCCGCAGGCAGTGCAGGTGGAGCGCGGCGCCGGTGGCCTGGTGTACGTGCGCCAACCCGAGGTGCTGTGCACGTCCACGGATGGAGGACGCAGCTGGACGGCCCGGGCGCTGGCGGGCATCGAGAAAGATCCGGACTTTCGCTGGAAGCTGCTGGCCGACGGCACGTTTATCAGCGTCGAGTGCAGCACCGGAGAAGGCGCGCGCGAACCGGCGGTGGTGTGGGTCTCCAGCGATGCGGGGTGGACGTGGAGCCGGCGCGCCGAGATTGCCGTCGAGATGAATCTGCCCAAAGGCGGGTCCTACAGCGAGCGCTATACCCACAGGGGGCTGGAGCGGCTTTCCGACGATACCCTGCTGTGGTTCGTGGATGTGCGCGATGCACCGGTAACCGCCGATGGACTCCCCGCCGATCATGGCTGCTACTGTTTTCAATCGCGCGACGGCGGCCACACCTGGCGGGGGCCGATCCTGCTGGCCGATTGGGGCTCGGAGGGCGGGGCGACCTTGTTGCCCTCGGGTCGCGTTTTTGCCACCCTGCGCTATCAGCGCGCGCCTCTGCCCTCCGACACCGGGGCGATGTACGAGCCGCTCGCCGGCAATGATGAATACCTCGAAACGTTCGCGCGCCGCTTCGGACAAACCCCACAGGGCTTCAAGAATCTATTCGTCATGGAATCGGAGGACCGCGGGTTATCCTGGACGCCGCCGCGCATGTTGTGCACCGCATACGGTCAGACCTTCGGGTATCCAGCGGCGCAAAGCGATGGCACTGTGGCAGTCATCCACGATACTCGCTACGGTCCTGGGCCGCCCGGTGCGCGGGCCCTGATCAGCCGCGACGAGGGTCGGACCTGGGAGGACGAGGTCTACTACATGGACGCCACCGCCTTTACCGGCAGCTACAGTGCCAGCGTGGTGCTGGACGACGATACCATTCTGTCGATTTGCGCTTCGAGCAGGGGAGCATCGTGGGAAGAGGTCAGAGACGACACGGATTTGTACGCCATCCGCTGGCGTCCGCAGTGAGATGTCGCTGCCCTCTTGCAGACTATTCGGGGGTAAACAGAAATGCTTTATATACTGGTTGCGCTTGGGCTGGGCTTCGTTCTGGTCGAACGCCTCTGGCCGGCCATGGAATTGCCCAAGGTAAGAGCCTGGTGGCCGCGGGTCATCCTGACCAATCTGCTGCAGTTCGGGATGGTCGTAGTGGCCGGCTACAGCTGGGATATCTGGCTGGCGCGCGCATCTATCCTGTCGCTTTCGCAGCATTTGTCCGCTCCATGCGCGGGAGGGGTCACCTACCTCGTCGC
>CAXFTV010000439.1:0-4995 GCA_964005845.1 uncultured bacterium | reverse complement strand
GTGCACGGTGCCGATATCGATGCCCCGCCGCTGCTGGGGATCGCTCCCCAGCCAGGTTGGTTGGATATGAAAGCTCGGGCGCTGGCGAAAGTCGACGACTTCGGAAAATCGTACCGTGTTGGCGAAGACCATCGAGCCGATCATGTTGATGTTGCCCCGGCCGCTGATGTGGCTGCCGATGATCTCATTGAAAGCCACCGGGGAGGGGTTGTCATTTTTCCAGCCCCACAGGTAAAAGCCCAGGCCGTCGCGCAGAATATGGCCATCGACCACGTGGCCGATGTTGAAACCCCAGAATCCCGACCAGTTGGCAGTGTGTTCCTCGGTATTGTCGATCCATAGATTCTCGGCGAAGGCACCGTTGACCATAAGGTAGGTCGACGCGTCCGGCACCACCTCCCACGGCGGCGATACGGTCAGACTTTTTGCAGTACTGGCGACCACCTGCCGGTACTGCCCGAAACCGCGTCCATCCAGTACCAGCACGAAGCTGCCGGTCATGTCGGTCCAGAATGGTTCCCCCGGCACCGTGAGCGTTTCCGCCGTCGCTTCGAGCGGGCGTCCCCGCCAGTAGGCGTCCGGCCCTTCGTACATCGTCTCCCCCGCGTTGTGGCGCCGCGGGATGGTATTGTAGAGCATGTTGCCGAGCAGGATGTTGTGGTAGAAACTGGCTGCAGGTGGCTGCTGCCCTGCCCTCAGTTCGTCTTTGCCGCGACTCGCGCCGAGCTGGGCGACGAAGTTGCGGTTGCCGTCCCGCAGGATGTTGTTCTCGACGACGCTCTTATTCATTCCCCGCAGCATGATCAGGTTGCCCTGGCCATTGGGGATCGCCCGTACTTCGTTGTCGCCGATGTAGGCGTAGCGGTTGGAGGTGGAGAGCACATCGATGCCGCCCCGCCCCTCCAGCCTGCATTCGCGCACTACGAATCCGTAGGTATCGCCGGCCACGCGGAGCGGCACTTCCGGCACCCAGCCATCTGCCTCGTGGGTGATGCGGATGATGCAGCGCTCGATGCGCACGTCCTCGGCCACGCCCGGACAGCGCGCCACCAGCACCCCGGAAGCCACCCCCGGCCCGGAGCGCAAGGTCAGATCGGACAGGCTGCTGCGGTGGCGCAGCCAGACCATTGGTGGCGCATTTTGAGCCTGCAGATGGGGCAGCCAGTCGCGCGGGAGTCCCTCCAGATCCGGACCTCTGGGGAAGCCCGCCTGCATCGGGTGCTCGGCGATGACTTCGACGATGGAATTGCCGGCCCCCGCGCCGCGGAGACTAACGCCCTCGGGCACTTCCAGCATCGCGGATATCGGATAACGCCCTGGGGGCAGGAGCACCACGCCGCCCGCGGGTGCGGACGCCTGCCGCAGCGCCCGGTGCAGCGCCTCCGTATCATCTTCGATACCGTTGCCCTTTGCCCCCACAGCACGTGCGTCGACCATATGGGGAACCGACTCGGGAGCATCGGAAACCACCAGACTTAGCGGCCGACTCCAACCCGCGCTGCCGCCGGCCTGGTTGTGGACATACACCTTGTAGCGGCCAGGCGGCAGGTCGGCAGGTAGTTTGAGGGAGCGTTCATAGATTGGATGGCGGCCCTTCCCCGTCGCCTCGAGGGGCAGGACTTTGCCGTTCTCCGACACCAGGGCTACCAGCGCCTGCCGCCAGCGCTCGGACAGATTGCGTCCGAATATCCGAATGCGGTCTCCGGCCCGCGCCCGTTCGGGGTACACCCACCACGGCCGCGCTGAGCGCACCAGTCGCGGCGGCGAAAAGCCGGCGGCGTTTTCGACCCAGCATACCTCCGGACCGAGTGTGGCATCGTAATAGCCGCTGGCGTCATAGGTGGAATGGAACTCGGCCGCCATGGTCCGGCCTTTCGGGTCGGTCTCCAGTATGCGCACCTGTTTCGCGTCTTCGGGCGGCCGGGATGGCAATTCCGCACTCGGGTGCTCCAGCCCCGCGGCCGCGGCTTCTTCCAGCGCCCGCATCAGTTCCTCCTCCGTGGCCGCCGGACTCCAGACGTGGACCGCTACGCTCTGGGGATCGAAGCCGGTGCCGAAAATGAGCTTGGTATGGCCCCCCTGGATGCGGCAGACTTCGGGCGGAGCCGGCCAGAGGGCGGTGCAGGTCCCAAAGGCCATGACCGCTGCCAGCAAGATCGATCGAACACTCATGCTTTGGCACCTGGTGAATGGGCGCGCTCCGGGCGCTTCCCTCTCCAGTTCACTCATTGACGTGGGTTTCGAGAAAGCGGGCCAATTTGTGGAAGTCCGATTGCGGATCGATATGTCGCACGACGGTGACCAGCGTCTCGGGATCGATCAGCTGTTCGAAGGGGACATACTCCAGACTCAACTGCCCGGACACCGAAACCATCACTCCAGACAGCCCCTCCTCGACCAGAGCGCGGTAGGCTCCCACGCCCAGCTGGCTGCCGAGCATCACATCGAAGGCATGGGGTCGCGCGCAGCGGCTTTCGTAGCCCAGCTGCATTGGTTTGACGCGGCGGCGGTGGCCGGTCTGTAGCTGGTATTCGGCCTCGACCAGTTCCGCAAACATGCGGCACAACTGCACTTCGGCCACGGCGATATGGCCGTGGCCATCGCGTGAAATTCCCTGCAACTGCGCCGCCGGCAAATATTCGGCCAAACCTTCGGCAATGACGATGACGCCGTATTGCTTGCGCTCGTCCAGCTCCCGGACGCGGATGGTTTTGACGATGCGTTTTACCACCGCGTCGATCTTCATTACGGGCCGTTGCTGAGGGCCCGCTTCATCCTCGATGGTCTCGGTTTCGAGAAACTCGCCAATGATGTCCTCGACGCTGATCACGAAGCTGGCCTCGCTGACGATCGCCGCGCCGTAGGCCAGCCAGCCGGCGCTGCGGCCCATCGTCTCGACCATGAAATAACTCCGGTCCGACTCGGCGTCGGCCAGCAGGTTGCGGATTTCCCCCGCCAGAATTTCGACCGCGGTAAAATAGCCGAAGGTGAAATCGATACCGGCATAATCGTTGTCGATGGTCTTGGGAACGTGGACCACGCGGATTCGCCGCGCCGCCGCCGGCAGCGTTTGTTGAAACTGGGCGAATTTGTTGGCCGTCTTCAAGGTGTCGTCGCCCCCGATGGAGACCAGCGCGTCGACGTCAAGCGACGTCAGGGCCTCGTATACGGTGCGCAAGGGTGCCACGCGCTCCGGGTCCTCGTAGTGTTCCGGCGCATGTACCCGTGCCCCGGGGTTGGCCCGTGCCGTTCCGATCATGACCCCCTGGGTGTTGCGGGTGCGCTTCAGGCGGGCGTGATCCAGCAGCACATAGTCCCGCTCGAGGCACAGCGGAGTCCGGCCATCGTAGGCCATCAGCTGGGAATAGCCGTAGAGGATGCCGAAAACTTCCGCATCGCCGCGCAAGAAGGAGACGGCAGCGGTCGATATCACCGCGTTGGCCCCCGGCGCCGGACCGCCGGAAAACAGGATGGCGACGTGGCGAAACTCGTGCTTCGGCAATGGCGGACGTGAAAGAGTGTTGCTCATATTGTATACTCGTTCATTATTTGAGTCTGACTGTTCTGCGATCGATCTCGATTTGCCTCGCGGCCAGCGGGGGAGTGGTCGTTATTCGAGGGGCTCGATATCAAGGACATTGCAGGTGTTTTATCTGCCTCTTGGATGCGGCGCGTTTTTCAGCTTTGGCGTGCCCATATCGAGTATGGCATTAGTTAGGCGCCGACATTGCTCGGGTGATGTTGCTGCGCACCCATTATTTTTTGCAGCAGTTCGGAAGGGGCGTCGATCTGGGCTAGTTGGCCGTGCATATCCTCCTGGGGGATAAAGCAGGGTTTCAAGTACATGCCGAGTAATACCGTGCGCGATTGAGCGGTGGTGTTGGGGCGGGCGGTATGATACCAGGCGCCGTGTGCGAAGACGACGGATCCGCGACTACCCAGCAGGATTTCTCCATCATCGCGCCATTGATTTGCCGGGGCCGCTGGCGGGCGGCCCAAGCGATGGGAATAGGGAACGGCACCAGTAGCGCCATTGGCTTCGGTGAAATCGTCCAGCAACCAGACGGTTTGTCCGGTAATATTTCCCGGTGGCCAGGGTTGTGCCACGCTCCAGTACGGGTAATCCACATGCCAGCCGATATTGTCAAAGCCGGGATAAGCGGTATTGGCGGACCAGGTGGAGCAATAAAAATCCGGCCCCAAGAAGCGTTCCCAAACGGCCAGGACGGTCGGGTGACACATTAGTTCGCGGAACAGCTGGTGCTTGACGGCCAGCTGCCCCACGCGCTGGGTTTTGGCCTGGCGGGTCGCTGGAGTGGCTTCGGTTTCCAGGTAATCGTGGATCAAGCCGCGGGCTCGATCGGCCAATGCACTTGAGATGAGATTAGGGACGATGGCGAAACCGCGTTCGTCAATGGTCTCAACGGTACTTTCCAGGTCGATATCGACGGGATTCAAAGCGTTTTTTTCCTTGGTTTTCTGCTGCTAACGCAATATAAACGTTGACGAATTTTTTCCATTCTGGTAGGCCGGTGGGTGCGCAAATTCCGTTCCAGTTTGCTCTCCTGCTCGCCGCGGCCTGTTTTTTCACAAGGCTCTCTTCAGATTCTTTTATAATTTGCCGACGGCGTCGCCGGCGGCAATGGTGCCCGCCTGTACGACGCGTGCATTGACGCCGCGCAGGTGCAGCGCCTTGCCGATCTCCGAATTGACAAAGAGCATGGCGTCCATGCCAAAGCGCTCGACAAACTTTTTGCAGCCGTTGTGTGGTTCGGGGGTGATTTCTAGAATGGCGCTGCCTATGGATAGGCGCGTGCCGGCCGGCGCGTTTTCTTCGCTTATGTCGAAATCCACGTAGAGCTGGTCTCCGGCTAACGCCCAGCGGTCTTTAGATTGGGCAATGTGCTGTATGGCGCGCGCGTTGGTCAGCGTAATTTGCGTTTCCGGATTGGCGGACCGCTCGGGGCCGCCGCGCGTTTTCCAGTTGTCGCCGAC